>JAIOHN010000103.1 GCA_019912985.1 Anaerolineae bacterium
GTTGATTCGCATGATTCCAATGTTTTCACTTATCTGGTCGCTCGGGGAGCCGCGTCAGCAGGGTGTGCTGGCCGCGACGAACAACCTGCGGCGGATAGATGGTTAACTTATTATAACCATGGCTTCTACCCGAAAAACAACAAATTCGTGAATTTGCATCGAGAAGCCCTGGGAATTTTGGATGATTTGCCTATTGGGAATCTGGGCTAGCATTCGTTAGTATCATTACATTCCGTCCCAATAATCTCAGGTGCTGCGATGGTAACCACGGATCAGGGCGCTTTTAGCTCGGTGTTTACACAGTACGAGTTGGATTCGGCCTATGATGAGATGTTCGAGGGAGAAGTACGGCCCCGATCTCATTACGAAGCGATTTACCGGCGGCTGCTGGAACTCAGCCCGGAAGAACTCGAACGCCGCCAACAGGATGCCGATGTCTCATTTTTAAATCAGGGCATTACCTTTACGGTCTATGGTGACTCGGGTGGTACCGAGCGCATCTTTCCCTACGATCTGCTGCCGCGCATCATCACCGGCACCGAATGGGGCATCATCGAGCGGGGCCTGAAGCAGCGCATTACCGCCCTTAACCTTTTCCTCAAGGATATTTACCACGAAGGCCACATCCTGGCCGATAAGGTGGTCCCTCACCGCCTGATTTACTCCTGTAAGCATTTTCGACGCGAAATGCGTGGGGTTCACCTCCCCAACGACACCTATATTTCGGTGGTTGGCACCGATTTAATCCGCTTGCCGAGTGGCGAATTCGTGGTGCTGGAAGATAACCTGCGGGTGCCCAGCGGCGTCTCCTACATGCTGGCGAACCGGCAGGTGATGAAGCGGGTGTTTCCGCGCCTGTTTGTCGATTATGGTGTGCGCTCAATCGACTATTACGGCAAAGCGCTGCTGGCGACCTTGCGTTCGCTCTCTCCGAGACCCGACCCGACCATTGTCCTGCTGACACCGGGGGTGTTTAACTCCGCTTACTTTGAACATGCTTTCCTGGCCCGCCAGATGGGGATTAAGCTGGTCGAAGGGCGCGATCTGCTGGTGCATAATAATTACGTATATATGCGTACCACAGCGGGCTTGCAGCGTGTGGATGTGATCTACCGCCGCATTGATGATGATTTTATTGATCCTGTGGCCTTCCGGCCTGATTCAGCGCTGGGGGTGGCCGGGTTATTCAATGCCTATCGCTCAGGCAATGTCGCGCTGGCAAACGCGATTGGCACGGGGGTCGCTGATGATAAAGCGGTTTATGCTTATATCCCGGCGATTATCCGTTACTACCTGGGTGAAGATCCGATCCTGAACAATGTCGAAACCTATTTGCTCGAAGACGAAAAACAGCGCAATCATGTGCTGGCGAGTCTGGGTGATCTGGTGGTGAAGGCGGTTGGCGAATCCGGCGGTTACAGTATGCTGGTTGGGCCACACAGCACCCGCCAGCAGCAGGAAGAGTTTCGTGATGCGATCCTGGCGAATCCGCGCAACTATATCGCGCAGCCCACGATCTCGCTGTCACGTTCCCCCTGTTTTATCGACAGCAAGGTCGAAGCGCGGCATATCGACCTGCGTCCCTATATCCTGAATGGCAAAGACGTGACGATTGTCCCCGGCGGCCTGACGCGTGTGGCGCTGCGGCGAGGGTCGCTGGTGGTGAATTCCTCTCAAGGCGGCGGCAGTAAAGACACATGGGTGCTCTATGACTGAGGCAATGCTTTCCCGCGTAGCGGACAGCCTGTACTGGATGAGTCGTTATCTGGAGCGTGCCGAACATACGGCCCGGCTGCTGACTGTGCATCTCAATCTGGCGCTCGACCAGTCACCGGCATTGGCAGAACAGCACTGGCAGCGGCTTCTCGCCAGCCTGCACATCACGCCGCCTGAGGACGACCCGATGACCGAGTACAGTATCACCGAACTGGTGATCTTCGAGCAGGACAACGATAACTCCATCGTGCATTGCATCGTGTCGGCGCGCGAAAATGCCCGTCATGTGCGTGAAATGATCAGCTCAGAGATGTGGGAACAACTCAACCGGCTCTATCTACGGGTGTGGAATACCGGGATTGATGTCATCTGGAATGCCGAACCCTATGAATTTTTGCGCGATGTACGCGACAGCATTCACTTGTTTGATGGCATTACCGATTCAACCATGAACCATGGTGAGGGTTGGGATTTTATCCAGGCAGGACGCTATATCGAACGGGCCAGCACAATCGCCCGGCTGCTCGATGTTCACAGCTCGCTCCTGGTCGTGCCGGATATCGAGCGCGATGATTATATGGAATGGGTTGGGCTGCTCAAATGCTGCACGGCCTTTGAAGCCTACTGCAAAATCTACACTGCCGACTTAGAAGCCAAATCTATTGTCGAATTTCTGCTTCTCAACGATGAATTTCCTCATACTATTGGTTTCGCCATCAGCCGCCTGCAGGTCGCGCTGGACTCGGTCGCCGAAGAGACCGACCGCCGCAAAGCGATTCGCGCCAATCGTCTGGTGGGCAAGCTGCGGGCTGCGCTCAGTTTTGACTCCGTTGAGGAGATCATGGCTGGGGGACTGCATGTCTATCTGGCCGATATTCAGGACCAGTGTATGCAGGTTCACAACGCCATCCAGCAAACTTATGTCAGCTATCCAATCGAATTGGTCCTGGAAAACTAGGCCAGATAGCCAATTTTATTTCGCCGGGTGGGGGATATACAGTAAAATTATTTGTGGGAGAATATCGTGGGTCATCTGAACAGCAGCGCACACGACTTTGATAGCAGCTGTTTGTTTCACATCCTCGAATCGACCACAAAGAGATTTCAGGTATATCTTCATGGGTGTATTTAAGCACCCTACACACAGCCAATAAGGTGGGGAAACCCGATCGTGAATTATGCCATCCGTCATTTAACCCGCTTCCGTTACACCAACGCTATCAGCGAGAGTGTCATGGAAGTGTACATGAAACCGCGCTCCGAGGGGAACCAGCGCACCCTGGCTTTTGATCTTTCTGTCAACCCACCGGCAGAGATTCATCATTATATGGATTATCTTGGCAATGAGGTGCATCACTTTGATGTGCCACGTCTGCACAACCGGTTGACCATTAGCGCAGAGTCGATAGTCCAACTACAACCCCCACCGTCGCTGCCGGATGCGCTGGAACCGGCGGATTGGGCGCGGCTGGATAGCGAAGTGGAAGCCAACGATTTCTGGGATATGCTGGCACCGAGTCATTTTGTACGCACATCACCGCTGGTTGACCAATTGGCCGCAGAACTGGGTGTCGAGCGCCGCGATGATCCGCTCACCGTGCTGCGCCAGCTAAACAGCGCCATCTTTGACGTGTTTGATTACGCACCGCAAACCACGGATGTGGATTCGCCTATCGAACATGCACTGGAAGAACGGCGAGGTGTCTGTCAGGACTTTGCCCATGTGATGGCGACTCTAATCCGTCATCATTTGCGAATCCCCTGTCGCTATGTCAGTGGTTATCTCTATACCGGCAAGGAAAATCAGGACCGCTCTGCGGAAGATGCGACCCACGCCTGGGTAGAAGCCTGGCTGCCGGAGTTTGGGTGGACGGGATTTGATCCGACCAACAACCTGATCGTGACTGGACGCCATATCCGTGTGGCAGTAGGCCGGGATTATGCTGATGTGCCGCCCACACGCGGCGTCTTCAAAGGTGAAACCGAGACCGAGTTGAGTGTCGGCGTGCAGGTCAAGCTGACTGATGATGTGCCTTTCGACGAGGATTTGCTGCCGCCGCTGTCAGAAATGCAGCAGGTTGCTGAAACACCGCCGCAGATTCAACAACAGCAGCAACAGCAGTAAGCCGCCACCATTAAACCCTGTCTTATAAACATCGTATATCATCAGTGTTTATCCGGCTTGGATTGAGAGGATGTGACTCATGGCAGGGGCTTTTGAGGGCAAGGTGGTGCTAATCTCCGGCGCAAACGGAGGGCTGGGACAGGGAGTCGTCACGCACTTTCGTGATGAAGGCGCAAAACTGGCGCTGATCGAACGCGGCGCGGAAACCACAAAATCTTCAGAGCAGATGGTCGTCAGTGGCGATGTCACGGATGTGGACAGCATGGCTGCCGTTGTGCAGCAGGTGGTCGGTCATTTTGGCAAGATCGACGCTTATGTTCATACGGTGGGCGGCTACAGCGCCGGAAATCCGGTCCACTCGCTCGACCTCAACACCTGGGATAAGATGATGGCACTCAATGCCCGCGCTGTGTATATCGCTACTGGAACGGTCGCGCAGCAGATGGTTGAACAGGGCAGCGGCGGCAGCATCGTCGTGGTGCTGGCTCGTGCTGGTTTCAAAGGTGGCAAAAATCAGGCAGCCTATAGCGCCAGCAAAGCCGCCGCCCATCGCATTGTCGAGAGTATGGCGGCGGAACTGCTGGAACATGGGATTCGCGTGAATGCTGTATCCCCAGGGACGATTGATACCCAGGCCAACCGCGACGCCATGCCTGGTGCTGACTTTAGCAAGTGGGTGAAACCTGAACAACTGGCTGCCGCTATTGCTTTCCTCGTGTCTGATGCCGCCAGCGCCATCAGTGGTGACAATGTAGCAGTTTATGGCCGGTCTTAAAACCTGGATTGGAGTCAGCCTGTCAGCAGTAGGATTGGGTGCCTGGGGGTGGGTACAGTACCGCCGTGCACGCCAATCCGCTTTACAACGGCTGCGGGATCTGGGTGAGATTATCCAGACTGACTGCGGTCCCATAGAGTATGTCAGCGTCGGAGAAGGGCCGGCCGTGCTGATTGCGCATGGCATCCTCGGAAATTACGAACACTCGATGGTGTCTGCACGTTCGCTTGAGGACACGTTCAAAGTGATTTCCGTCTCGCGTCCCGGCTATGGGCGCACACCGCCGCGTACTGGACGCAGCGCACGGCAGCAAGCGGATGCCTACGCGGCGTTGCTGGATGAACTCGGTATTGAGCAGGCTGGTATTGTCGCTATTTCCGGTGGTGGGCCTTCTGGGTTACAGTTTGCCCTGCACTATCCTGAGCGCTGCACTGGCCTGGTGCTCATCAGTGCGGTCAGTCGCCCGCTGCAAGTCTCGCGTCTGCGTCTCTCCCGGCTCTTGAATCTCTTTCTCCGAGCGCGCCACTTTGACCTGACCATGTGGCTGGCGGTCAACGTGATTGTTCATGGCCTGCCACTGCTATACTTCTTCAATCGCGATCTTAAACGACGCATTTACGATGACCCTGAAGGCCGACAGCTTTTTACAGATGTCATGCGAAGTTTTTTTCCTTCCAGCCCGGCTCGTGATGGCTACGATAATGACATCGAGATTTTTGCAGCGGACGTGGACTATGGCCTGTCGTACCTGGGTTGTCCGGTGCTGATCATGCATGGCATCAACGATGGCACGATCCCTGTGGAAGAAGCATATTACTCAGCCGAGCATATTCCGGATTCCAGGCTAATCGTCATACAGGAAAATGCGGAACACGCTTTTTATATCACGCATCGTCACCAGGTGTGGCCGGTGATCCGCGAGTTTCTGAGTGAGCAAATTTCCAACTAGAATACAAAGCCGCAAAATCAGAGTGAATGTGGCAGACCATTGCTATACTTATGGCAATGATTTTCTGTCAAATATGACTCTGCCGTTTTGAAAGGCTAAAACATATATCATGAATCAACTCAGTTTGAACGGGGCCTGGACCCTAACCCGCCCTGATCAACCCCAGTGGGAGCTTCCGGCTCAGGTGCCGGGCTGTGTTCATCTGGACTTGCTCACTGGCGGAGAATTGCAAGACCCTTATTACCGCGATAACGAAAAAGCACAGTTCTGGGTGGGTGAAACCGATTGGGTTTACCGCCGCTCATTTGAGGTCTCGCCGGAGCTGCTGGCGCATGAGCAGGTGCTGCTGCGCGCGCATGGGCTGGATACGCTGGCGCATGTGCGCCTGAATGGTGAAGAAATCGGTTACGCCGATAATATGTACCGCACCTGGGAATGGGATATTAAAGCGCAGCTCAAGCCGGGGGCGAACGAGGTTGAGATTTACTTTGATGCGCCCATGACCTATGCCCGGCGTATGGATGCCGAACGCGGTGAAATGGCCGCCTGGGTCGGCAATATGCGTCTCGTCAGCGGGGCGTGGATTCGCAAAGAGCCGTGCAACTTCGGCTGGGACTGGGGGCCAAAATGCGTGACCAGCGGTATCTGGCGTTCGCTGGAACTGATCGCTTTTGACAGCGCCCGCCTGAGTGATGTGTTGATCTTGCAGGATCACACGAAACCGGAGCGGGTAAAGCTGGATGTCCGTGGCAGTGTCGAGCAGGCGAGCAGCGCGGGTCTGGCCGCTGTGGTTACGATCATGCTGGATGGCAAAAAGATTGTCTCGACCGACCCGCTGCCAATAGAAGCGAATACGTTTACGGCAGAAATTGTCATTGATGACCCGCAGTTGTGGTGGGTCAATGGCATGGGCGAGCAGCCGCTGTATACGGTCACTGTTCAACTGTGCAAAGGTGATCAAGAGGTG
>JAIOHN010001006.1 GCA_019912985.1 Anaerolineae bacterium
TTCCAGATCAAACCGATTGCGCGGCACTTCGCTGATCGCGTCAACCCCGTTTACCAGAAGCTGCCAGAAAGCGTCCACGTTGTTCGCTTTCGGAAAGCGACAACTCATGCCAATGATCGCGATTGGCTCGTTCATGAGATACTCCTTCGCTCAGTTTGTTCTGGGAGCGCAGATGATTGAGGTGTCCAGTACCATTTTTGAGTGGTCCAGCCCTTGCCTTCAGCCACCAGTGCCACCGTATAGGATGGCGGCAGCGTAAAGGCTTCAAATGACCATCGCTCTACTTCTTTTGGTCGATGAAGTACGCGCTTGAGTTCCGGTTTTTCACCGGGACGGATAGAAACATCAAACTGCTTTAGGGGATAGCCCAACCCCATCCCCAGGGCTTTTACATAGGCTTCTTTGCGCGTCCAGCAGTTAAAAAAAGCCTGTGTACGTTGCGATGCTGGTAGCGCACACAATGTGTCAAATTCTGCCTGTGAGAATGTGTATTCGGCGACCTGCATCAAATCCGTGAGCTTGCGCGTGGTATCTTCGATGTCAATCCCCACCGTTCGCCCACTGGTGATGGCATATACCGCCATTCCATCCGTATGGGACAGGTTAAAATCTAATTCACTGTCCGCCAGCATCGGCTTGCCAGCATGATTGTATTCGAAGCGATGATCTGCTGGGTTTTTGCCACTATGGCGTGAAAGCACGTCACGCAGCACACCACGCGCCACGACATAGCGCCGCCGCAGGTAAGGGAAACAGTAGGCATCCGCCCGCGCGACCTCATCCGGCGACAGGGTATCTTCCAGGCGCGCTACGATGTCATTGTGCGGGTTGAGGTCCGCCATCCATACATGGACTTCATTCGTTGATAAGCACATTGGAGTATCGGGATGCTGGCAAACCAAACCCTTTGAAAGCATCGTTTTCTCCATCAGCGAATATACGGCTGCAAACTCTGGCGTATCTGTACTATAACCGCATCCTGATGCTGCTGAATAAAGAAATGTTCGCCATCAAAGATCTGGCAATCAAAATTGCTGCGGGTATGCTGGCTCCAGGCGCGCAGTTGACTTTCGTTGGTCGTCCGGTCACGTGTGCCGCCAAACGCGAGGATGGGAAAATCGAATGGTGCTTCCTCAGTATATTGGTAGGATTCGATCATGGCGAAGTTCGCCCGCAGGATGGGCGTAAACAATGCCATCATCTCCGCGTCCTGCAAGATCGCCAGCGGCATACCGCCATAGCGCGATTGAACCGCCTGAACAAACTGCGCATCCGGCAGTTGGTGCAGCGGCGAGAGCAAATCAGTCAATTGAGGCGCACGTCTGGCACCGATAAACAGCGCCAGCGGTTGCGGCAGCCCGTGCCGTCGTAAATAGCGCGCCATCTCAAAAGCGATCAGCGCCCCCATGCTGTAGCCAAATAGGGCAAACGGCTCATCGAGATAGGCTTCAGACGCGTGGATCATCTGCTCGACCAGCACGTCCGTTTCAGTCGGCGGGATCTCGCGCAGGCGTGATGCCTGACCTGGCAGCAGCGCTGAATAAACACCGATTTCTGGATCAAGCTGCTGCGACCATGTTCGGAACAAAGCTGGACCACCACCAGCATTCGGGATACACAACAATCGAATATCCCCCGTAAAATCAGGGGACATATTTACAAACCATTGTTCAGCCAGAGCCTTCAAGTGCTTTTTTCCTAAAATAGAATTTCAACATAGAATGACTTGAGTCTAACAAAAGTGGCTTGCAATGACCTTGCAGATTTGCAGCGCAGAATCAGGCTGTTTTGCGCGTAAGAAACCCCGTAACTTGCCACTAAATAATAAATTTGACCAGAGCAATCTAAGGGTATTTAAACATTATCCGGGCTGTTTCTCAGCGTGCTTGCGATATCAGATCTGCCTGCTTTTACACGTTTTCGGCATCAAGCAGCAGCTTTTTGTACTCGGCCACGATTTCAGCCATCTCCTCATCAATCGTCTTGACATTGGGTACGCCGCTACGTAGTTGATTCAAGAGATTCGGCTGGTGAAGCAACCGGTTGATCTGACCGCGCAGGTCGCTTACGTTATCGATCTCGAACAGAAGACCAGACTGCTCATGCAGCACCAGTTCTGACATCCCCCCCAGGTCAGTCGCAATCACGGGGATCCCCATTTCATAGGCCTCAAGGATGACATTGGGGCTGTTTTCGTACCAGCGAGACGGCACTACCAGCACATCAATTTCCGAAAGGACATCCCACACCTTGTTACCCGTGTAACGACCATGCCACCGAATATTGGCCTGATAACGTGATGAGCGCTGTTTCAACATCCGGGTATAGTCAGGGCTTTCCTGCTCTGATCCCCAAATCTCCAGGATGAGCGGCTCCCCTGCTTGAAGTAAGGGCAGTACTGCATCAATCAGCAGATCCACACCCTTATGATGTTTGATCTGGCCGATGTACCCCAGACTCAACACATCGGGTTGGCTGCGGCTGCTGCGGCTGTAATTTGGACGCGCCAACCCCTGACGGATAAAGTGGAAGCGATCCGTATTAAAGCCAAACTCACCGAATTTATGAATAAGGTAACGCGAGGGACATATGACCAGATCGACATTATCCAAAGTGGAGCGAAGAATCTCATCCCGCCGCTGGACCGAATCGCGCATGCGACCACTCACTGAAGCACGATGCATAAT
>JAIOHN010001007.1 GCA_019912985.1 Anaerolineae bacterium
GCTTAAATACTTTGGCTCGCGGCGCAACCGCCGCCCGGTGATTACCAAGCTGGAACGCATTAGCAAGCCAGGGCGGCGTGTTTATCGCGCTTCCCGCGACCTGCCGCGCGTGATGAGTGGTATGGGCATCGCGATTGTCACAACGCCTAATGGCGTCATGACCGCGCAGCAGGCACGTCGCCAGCGTGTTGGCGGCGAAGTGCTATGCTACGTCTGGTAAAGGAGTATCCTGATGTCTCGTATCGGTAAAAAACCCATTGACCTGCCGGAAAAGGTCACCGCGACCATCAACGGTAAGGATGTGGTTGTGAAAGGCCCTAAGGGCGAACTGAAGCAAACCATCCATCCGGAAATGAGCATCGAGCAGGAAAATGGTTCTCTGCTGGTGAAGCGGCCAAGTGATGAGCGCGAACATCGCGCACTGCATGGCCTGACTCGTGCGCTGGTTGCCAATATGGTACAGGGCGTGTCCGAAGGGTTCCAGAAAACCCTGGTGATTGAGGGTGTGGGCTACTCCAGTGAAATGCGTGGTAACGACCTGGTGATGAAACTGGGTTACTCGCATGAAATCGTGGTACCCCCGCCGGATGGTATCTCCTTTGAAGTGGAAGAACGCGGTCGCGTGATTCACATCAAAGGGGTTGATAAGCAAGTTGTTGGTCAGGTTGCCGCCAATGTGCGCGAACTGCGTCCACCGGAGCCCTATAAGGGCAAGGGTGTGCGCTATTCAGATGAGCGCGTCCGCCGTAAGGCTGGTAAGGCTGGCAAGTAATTTGCGATAGAAGGTTTTCGAAAGGAGATAGCGGCTGCTGCCACTTGTGTGGTTTTCGCCGCTAATGAGCGATGGATAGCAATAAGAAAAAATATCTCGCCCGCAAGAAACGGCAGCGCCGGGTACGGGCCTCAGTAATTGGCACTTCTCAGCGTCCGCGCCTCAACATCTATCGCAGCCTTGCCAATATTTACGCGCAGGTGATTGATGACGAGGCGGGTAAGACCCTGGTTTCGGCTTCTACCATTGATAAAGAAGTGGTTACCCAGCTCGAAGGGCTGAGTAAAGTCGATGCGGCCAAGCTTGTCGGCAAAATTGTCGGCGAACGTGCCAAGGATGCCGGGATCAACAGCGTGGTGTTTGATCGTGCTGGTTACAGGTATCACGGTCGGGTAGCTGCGGTTGCCGAAGGCGCACGCGAAGCCGGTTTGGAATTCTAGGAGTAGACTATGAGTGAGAGAAGACGCGATCGGCGTGACCGTGATGAAGAGCGCGAGGAACTTGATGAGCGCGTCGTCAATATCACCCGTGTTGCAAAGGTAATTAAGGGTGGTCGGCGCTTTGCATTCCGTACCGTCGTGATTGTTGGCGATAACAATGGCCGCGTTGGCGTTGGGATCGGCAAGGCGCGTGGTGTGCCGGACAGCATCCGCAAAGGCTCTGAGCGTGCGCGCAAGAATATGAATCGTGTGGCACTTTCAGGGACAACAATCCCATTTGAGGTGACCGCCCGTTATGGTGGTGCCAAAGTGATGCTGAAGCCCGCTTCCCCTGGTACCGGCGTGATCGCTGGTGGTGGTGTGCGTGCGGTGCTGGAAGCCGTTGGTGTCCGCGATATCTTGACCAAGAGCCAGGGCAGTGCGAATCTGCTCAACGTGGCAATGGCGACGTTGAAGGCGCTCGACATGCTGCGCACCCCGCAACAAACCGCGGCGATGCGTGGAAAGAAAGTCGAAGATGTGATGTCTTTCTGGGAGCGTGCTCAGTCTCAGGTTGAGATCCTCAATGCGGCGGAGGAAGCGAGCGATGAGTGAGAAAAATCTCCGCATTACGCTGGTTAAGAGCACAATCGGATATGAGAAGAGCCAGAAGGCGACTGCACGATCATTAGGGCTGCGCAAGCTGAACGCGACCGTGACCCATAAAGACACCCCCGCCATTCGTGGGATGGTCGATAAAATTCGCCATCTGGTGCTGGTTGAAGAGGTAGAAGAATGAAGTTACATGACCTGCAACCCGCTGAGGGTTCGAAGAAGCCGCGTACACGTGTCGGGCGTGGTATCTCTGCCGGAAAAGGTAAAACCGCCGGTCGTGGTACCAAAGGCCAGGGCGCGCGTTCTGGTGGTGGCAAAGGCCGCTACTTCGAGGGTGGTCAGCTTCCCCTGGTACGGCGTCTGCCGTTCAAGCGTGGTTTCACCAATGTCTTCCGCATTGAATATCAGGAAGTCAAAGTGGAACGGCTGAACGAACTGGATGCCGGGACAGTGGTTACACCGGCATTCCTCGCAGAGCGTGGATTTGTGCGTGAGGCGAATCGTCCGGTGGTGATCCTGGGTAACGGCGAACTTTCGAAGAAACTGACCGTCCAGGCGCATCGGTTTACCAAATCCGCACAGGAAAAAATTGAAGCGGCTGGCGGCAGCGTGGAACAACTGGAAGTGAAATTGAAGGGTGCCCACGCGACAGTAAAACTGCTGCCGAAAGAGAAACTCGCCGAAATTTACGGCGAATAACGATAGCCGGGTTCCAGACCCGGTTTGTCGTGTTACCATCTGCGGCAGCTTAAGAACAGAGGATTATCGTTTATGCAAACAATTGACGCGCTCAGAAATGCCTGGCGTCTTCCCGACCTGCGCAATAAATTGCTGCTTACCGGTTTGATCCTGGTGATTTACCAGTTTGCGGCTCATGTCCCTGTGATCGGCGTGAACCGGGCGGCGCTGACATCCCTGCTGAACAGCCAGGCCGGTGGTCTGGTTGGCGTGCTGAATCTGCTGTCTGGCGGTGCAGTGCGCAACTTCAGCGTGATTGCGATGGGGGTTTATCCCTACATCACGGCGTCCATTATTTTCCAGCTTCTGGTCCCGATCATTCCTTCGCTGGAAGCGATCCAGCGTGAGCCGGGCGGGCAGGAGAAAATCCAGCGCTATACTTACTATCTGGCGATCCCGATGGCGATTTTGCAGGCAGTCGGTCAGATCGCGGTGTTTTCGACCCTGGGTGGTCAGCCGATTATCCCTGGCTTTGGTCAGGATCCGATGCTGACTCTCACGGTGATTGTCACCATGACCGCCGGTACAATGTTCGCTATCTGGCTTGGTGATCTGATCACTGAACAGGGTATTGGCAATGGTCTGTCGATTATCATTTTCGCCGGTATTGTCGCTAGCGCGCCCCAAAACCTGGCGAATCTGCTAGGGTCCTCGACTCAGCCGATCTACAACCTGATCCTCTTCCTGATCATTACGCTGGTGAGCGTAGTGGGCATCGTCATTATTCAGGAAGGCGTTCGCCGTGTACCGGTGCAGTATGGAAAGCGTGTGCGTGGGCGCAAGCAGTATGGTGGCGCAAGCAGCCATATTCCGCTGCGTGTGAACCCGGTAGGCATGATCCCGCTGATTTTCGCCCAGGCCATTACCGCTTTTCCGGCGATTATTGTCAGTCTGTTTCCTGATGGTGGATTGGGACAGTCGATTACACAGACGTTTGGTAACCATCAGGGTCTGCTGTATTGGGGGACATTCTTCCTGCTGACGGTGGGCTTTACCTTCTTCTATGCCGAAACGATGATCGCGAACCAGAATCTGGCGGAGAATCTTCAGCGCCAGGGTGGGTTTATCCCTGGTATTCGTCCGGGTAAGCGTACCCATGAGTATATTTTGCGTGTGTCGCGGCGTATTACGCTGGTCGGCGCGCTGTTCCTGGGGCTGATCGCAGTGGTACCTGGGATTGTGGACCTGCTGAACCGGCTGCTGTTCCCGACAGAATTTGTCGCTGGTGCATCCTCGCTGAACGCGGCCAGCGTGCTGTCAGGCTCCGGCCTGATCATTGTCGTCGGTGTGGTAATCGACACGATGCGTCAGCTCGAAGCACAGCTTGTCATGCGCAACTACGAAGGTTTCATGCGTTAAAATATCTATGCAGGGGTACGCTACAGTACCCCTGCGGTATGAATCCGTTAAAGGTTATTTTCAATGGGATTGTATGTCATTTTGGTGGGCGTGCAGGGGGCCGGAAAAGGTGTCCAGGCGAGTTTTATTCGCGAGCATTACGGCATCCCCCACGTCTCGACAGGCGACCTGTTCCGTGCCATGCGCACCCGGCAGGATGAGCTTGCCCTGAAAATTCAGGAAATTATGAAAGAGGGTCGTCTGGTTTCAGACGAAGTCACCAACGAAGTGGTTCGCGACCGCCTGGAACAGGATGATGCCACGAATGGGGTTATTCTCGACGGTTTTCCACGTAATGAGGCCCAGGCGAAATGGCTGGAGGATTATCTGGCTAGCCGGGGCGAAACATTGAATGCAGTACTGCTGCTGAAGCTGGATCTCTACACCGCCTTTAAGCGGGCCTTTGGCCGGGTCAAACATCCGGATAGCAACGATGTCTATAACATCTTCTTCGATAACGAAGACATCGAGTGGGAGTTTGAAGATCATCCCGAAAATGCCTATCCGCCGCGCTTGAAAGCCAAAGAGAAGGCAAGTGGTAAGACGCTGGACCGCCGCTCGGATGACGCGAATGCCGGGGCAATTATCAAGCGTATTGATACCTACCTGGAAAATACCGCGCCGCTTATTCAATATTTCAGCGGCAAAGGGCAGCTCTACGAGATTGATGCTGACCAGTCTATTGAGGCGGTGAGCAGCGATATTCAAGCGGTAATTGATCAGACACTGGCATAACATCATGGCTTTACACATTAAGACACCGGAAGAAATCGCCGTGATGCGAGAGGCAGGACGAATCGTGGGCGTGGCACACCAAACCATGCGCGAGATGGTCCGCCCCGGTGTGACGACTGCCGAACTGGATAAAGCGGCGGAAACCGTTCTGCGCGATCATGGCGCGACACCTGCTTTTCTGGGGTATCCAAAACCGGATTCGCCGGATTATCCTGCGTCCATTTGCGCCTCGGTGAATAATGAACTGGTGCATGGCATACCCGGACCGCGAACCCTCAAAGAAGGGGACATTATCAGTATTGATA
>JAIOHN010001008.1 GCA_019912985.1 Anaerolineae bacterium
ACTCGATGATTACCGGACTTGGTTTTGCTTTCAGCGATCAGGCTCGTCAGTCGGTTAGGTTTCGATTGATAAGCCAGTCGGCACGCGGACTCTATCGTTTGGCACTGCGCTGTAACACCAAAGTTTTTTTTCAAAATCCCGATGATCGGTCATTGTTTCTGGCTTTGAATCTGGCAAAAGAAGATCAAATGATACTTATCAATGGCTCTGGCGTTGATGTGGATCACTTTTCTGTCACGCCCTTACCCTCGGAAGAAATTACGTTCCTACTTATTGCACGTTTGATTCAGGATAAGGGTATTTATGAGTATGCTAAAGCAGCCGCGCAACTTAAAGCGAAATATCGCGATATTGTGTTTCAGCTTTTAGGCCCATTCGACCACCATCCTCAAGCAGTTAAGCCTTCAAATGTAAGTGCCTGGAAAGGAACTATTAGCTATTGTGGAGAAACAAGCGATGTGCGGCCCTTTATCAAGCGCTGCAGTGTCTATGTGCTTCCGTCCTATAGGGAGGGTACTCCACGGACTGTCTTAGAGGCTATGGCGATGGGTCGACCCATCATTACAACGGATGCTCCTGGTTGTCGAGAAACTGTTCGCGATGGGGAGAATGGTTTGCTTGTGCCAGTTCGCGATGTTGATGCGCTTGTGGCGGGGATGGAGTATTTTATCCGGAATCCGCAGCAGATCGCGCGTATGGGACAACGGAGTCGCGAAATCGCAGAAGAACGATATGATGTGCATAAAGTAAACGCTGTGATTATGGAAACAATGCAATTATTGTAGAAAGACATCCGAACAAATATTTGAAATCTATAACCGTCTGTCCTGACGGGAGTATGCTACGATGTGGAACAGATATTTTATTTCGAGGAATGTGTACAAATAACGTTTTGTCTATGCTGAAAAATCGCTCTCGCAAAAATCGCATGATTTACCTGAGTATGGCAATGCTGACCGTGGCGCTCAGCGTGCTGGCTAATCTTGATCTGCATGGGGTCGCGCCATCGCATCGTGCGCGCTGTGCTCCCGGCTATACAGGTAAGCGCGTGCTGGATGTCATTGGCGCGGGATTGGCTTTGCTGCTGCTCGCGCCACTCATGGCGTTGATCGCACTGGTGCTGCTGGTGGTGCAGGGTCACCCGGTGATTTTTGAACAGCAGCGTCCGGGTTTTCAGGGCAAGCCGTTCACCATCTACAAATTTCGCACGATGACCAATGCTCGTGATTCACGCGGTAATCTGCTGCCCGATGGCCCACGGCTGACGCGTGTTGGCCGCTGGTTGCGCAAAACCAGCCTGGACGAGCTGCCTGAGCTGTGGAATGTGCTGCGCGGCGAGATGAGCCTGGTAGGGCCGCGCCCGCTGCTGATGGAGTATCTGGATTATTACACGCCGGAGCAGGCGCGTCGCCACACGGTCAAACCCGGCATCACCGGTTGGGCGCAGATCAATGGGCGCAACAGCATCTCCTGGGCGCAAAAGTTCGAGCTTGATCTGTGGTATGTGACACATCGCTCTCTACGGCTGGATTTAAAGATTCTTTTTCAAACTATTGGAACAGTGATTTCAGGCCAGGGCGTCACTCAAGGTGGAGCTGACACTGTTCATTACTACGGGCATCAGTCGGAAATGGTTCGTGAGTGATTTACGTGTAGGTTTTGCAGGTGACCGAGACATTAGTGTATGGGTATTGGACTATCTTCTCAGTCGCCAAGTACGACCTGCGGCGTTATTTGTATCAGGATGTGATAGAGCGACGCATGCTGATGAGCTAATTAGTCGTTGTTCTTATTTGGATGAAGATTATATTTTTCGAGGAGATGAGTTCAGGCAGGATCGTAATTTACAGATGATTCGGGAACTGAATTTGGATTATGTTTTGGCGATACATTTCCCTTACATTTTCCCAGAATCATTTATAAAACTTCCTAAACTTGGCACCCTCAACCTACACCCTGCTTATTTGCCTTACAACCGGGGCTGGCATACACCTAGCTGGGCGATACTAGATGGTACACCGGTAGGTGCAACATTGCATTATGTTGATAGTGGTATTGATACAGGAGACATCCTCTATCAAAAGCTGCTACCCATTTCTGATGGTGATACTGCGCATAGTCTTTATCAGAAACTGAAGCACTTAGAACTAGAAATTTTTGAAGAGGCGTGGCCGCAAATTGAGGACGCTAGCTGTCCTCGTATACCTCAAGATAAGTCTCTCGGCACAACACATAAGCGAAAAGAGTTATTGTCGGACGATATTCGGAAGATAGAACTCAATGAAAAAATTACTGCCGAATCATTGATACGACGCCTACGAGCGTTGACAACTAATGATAATAAAGAAAGCGCGTATTATGAAGTAGAAGGCAGGCGCTACCGAATTCAAGTCACTATAGAAGAAGTAAAAAACGCTAAGGACGAAGATTAATATGCAGATTCCCATGTCCTCGCCGGATATTACCCAGGCAGAAATCGATGCCGTTAATGAAGTGCTGAACACACGCTGGTTGAGCATCGGCCCTAAAATTGATGATTTCGAGAAAGCGGTGGCGGGGTACGCACATTGTAAACATGCTGCTGGCGTAAACTCTGGCACCAGTGGATTGCATCTGGCGGTAATTGCGGCGGGTATCCAGGATGGGGATGAGGTCATTACACCGTCGTTTAGCTTCATCGCCTCCGCGAACTGCGTCCTCTATGAGCGTGGCAAGCCGGTATTTGTGGATATTGACCCACAAACAGGCAATATGGACCCGGCTCAGATCGAAGCGGCAATTACCGAGCGTACTCGGGCAATCATCGTAGTTCATGCTTTCGGGCAGCCTGCGGATATGGATCCCATTCTGCAAATTGCTCGCAAACACAACCTTTATGTTATTGAAGATGCCTGTGAAGCGATCGGCGCAGAGTATAAGGGGAAACGAGTCGGTAGCCTATCCGATGCAGCTGTTTTTGCGTTTTATCCAAATAAGCAAATCACCACTGGCGAAGGTGGTATGATCACCACCAATCACGAATCATGGGATCACCTGTTTCGCAGCTTGCGTAATCAGGGCCGCGATGTGTTTAATGCCTGGCTCAATCATACGCGCCTGGGTTACAACTACCGGTTGGATGAGATGAGTGCTGCGCTTGGCTTGGCTCAGATGCATCGCATTGATGAACTGCTGGCGAAACGTGCGCGTGTGGCGGGGTGGTATAACGAGCGCTTAGACGGTATAGACGAAATTGCAAAACCCTTTATCGCGGAAACGACCACGCGTATGAGCTGGTTTGTTTATGTAATTCGTTGTCGAAATGGGGAGCTTCGAAATCAACTTTTACAGGATTTGCAGGAACAGGGTATTCCGTCGCGTCCTTACTTTACGCCGATCCATCTACAACCGTTCTATCAGGAAAAATTTGGTTGGCGGCGCGGTGATCTACCCAACACTGAAAAAGCAGGTGATTCCTTTTTAGCCCTGCCTTTCTCAAGCGTAATGAGTGAAGCGCAGGTCGATTATGTTTGCCAGACACTACACAACGTCGTGCGGGCGATTCGCGTGTGGAACTGACCCTCTCTTGATGTTAACGGCCCATTCGTGGCATCACCACGCGAAAGCCAATTGATGAATAGAGCGTATGCGGTTCAAGATAATAGTGAAACGACACATGGCAGCGTGTGTATGGCCCCACGAATGCACCTCCATGGACGATGCGTTTCCCTGTGCCGTTCAGTAAATCCCCACTGGTTGCTGGCGTGTCGGTATCCAGGCACCATTCCCACACATTTCCAACAAGATCGTATACACCGTAAGGACTGACACCGCTCTCATAACGATCGACTTCTGTTGTCATCCTCAGCTCGCTTTCGCGAGTGTTGCAACGTGATTTATCGAACTTGCTGCCCCAAGGGAAGATACGATTATCGTTCCCCTGGATAGCACGCTGCCGTTGGCGAAGTGTAGGCAATGCCACTGGGGCCTCAAGTGTGCTGCTTAGCCACCGGCAGAACGCCACTGCGTCAAACCAATTCACAGTCTCACGCGGTCGGTTTTCTCCTGTGAACGCACCAATTGGCGGTACTGAATTTTGCATGCGCCACTTGCAGGCTGCATCGGAGTAATCCCACCATTCGGGATTGGCATAACCTTTTGGATCTCGCAAAAACACCTGGTATTGAGAATTTGTGATCGGATATTTGGTAATTAGAAAGGACTCAATAAAAGCATTGTGGCTTTCTTCGGTCTTCACGGTACCGGATGGGATCTCGCACCATTCCAGCCGCCTATTGGTGGAGGCGGCTGTGGCATGGTTAGACAGCCTTGAATTTTCAGGCACACGACCAGCGACAGCCAGCTTGGTCTTCTTTGCGCATAATCCTGCCAGATTATCTGGATCGTAATCCGGAAAATCTTCACGAAAGGCTTTAAAAGCCTTGCAACCATGAGCCTGGGTGAGCGGATGCTTTGATAAATGAGCGATTTGTTGGTATTCGTGCTCCATCTCACGTTGGCGCATTTGTAGATTAAGGGCCGCTTCTGCTTCTTTTAGCAGTGCGTCAATGTTGATAAAGCGGGATTGATAGCCTTTTGCTCGTACCTGGTTGAAGAGAAAAACCGCGCGGTCATACTGGCCCTCTTCCATGGCTGTTACAGCGCGACTGAGAAGGCTTGGTTCGCCTTCATTGAATCGACCTGCCTCACCGGTTGGGTTGTCATTAGAATCGCTGTGTTGTGAATCCTTGGTATCTTGATCAGCGAAATAGATGGCCTTGATCAAATGCGCAACCGCTTCCCCCGTGATGCCTTCACTGAAATCCGTATACTGGAGTTCAGCCAGGTGGGGCGGGATTTCGATACCCTTTTCAATGATTACAGGGAAAATATACCTGCCCAGACTCTGAGCGATTTCAAGCTCGTTCTGACAATACTCGGATGCTAACGAGTCTGAAGAGATGAGGTATACAAATCCATCGCACCACTCAAGACGGCGCAGGATTTCTTTCCACCAATGCTGCCCGGCATATAGGCGCTGATCATGCCACACTTTGTGCATTTCCAGTAAATTTGCAATCTGTAAGCAGTGAGATTTATCGATACGAGCATAACTGATAAATATCTTCATCATACCGAATCCTGCTTATCAGAACTTGCTAAACAACACGAATACAATGGTATCATCTGGGTGAATATAATATACGGCACAGGACAGGGTTTCATCAGACTAAGCTTTGCTGCTGTCTCCATACTTTCACTGCCTCCCGTGCCTGCGGGGTATCCACACGCTCCAGCCCCTTAGCGATCAAATCACAAACGCGAAAATCTTCCCAATCGAGACCACTTGTATCCGCAAGGTGGATAATCATCTCGGAAACCAATTCTTCATCCGCCGATTCTGAGAGCAATCTCGCTGCAGTAAAACGAACATGAACGTCTTTATCGTCCAAAGCATGGAGGAGGGTAGGATTGATTGTCCTGCCTCCAACATTGCCTAGTGCTTCAAGCGCAGCAAGACGTACCATCTCGTCGGAATCCTTCGTAGCGACCTCGGTCAGTGCGGGAATAGAGGATTTGGCGCGTAAATGCCCAATCACATAGGCTGCCGTTTCGCGAACCCGGAAACGCTCATCGAATAGTGCATCCTCGATTTGACTGGCTGCTGCAATATCGCCGATTTCAGCGATAGCCTGTAATGCCGCAACCCGAACAGATTCATTCGTATCCTTAACATGCGCGATGAGCCCAGGCAGTGCATCTAAGCTACGGAACCACGCTAACGCTTCAATTGCGCTGCAACGCACATTCCAATTTTTATCATTGAGTAAGCTGATGATATATCTAATCAGTTCAGGGTGAAGATCCGCGCGAATACCTTGTGCCTGCTTCTGGATTACTTTACTGGCAGTATTCTGATCACCCCATTCACCATGTCGTATTTGATTAAAAAGGGCGGCAAAAGCTGCTTCATGATTGACAATTGCCGTCTCATCGGTGAATGTAAGCGGCACCATCGCCACCGTTGACGGATCTTCTTCTATGCTTGACGCGACCTCATCCTCGTTTTCCCGGGAATGATCTATATGATTGCGCTCTGCAAAGTATTGGAATTTGCGTTTTTGCCACTGTGCGACTGCGTTTTGCGCTTCAAACGCCGGAAATTGCTGCAACACCTTGGCAGCGGTTTCGTCTACCGGCCTTCTAATGTGACTCATCTGCCCTCTGGCAGTGACATCCAAACAAGCAATTAACTGTGGGATAAGCTTTTGATCAAGGGTGTGAGCAGCAATCTCAATTGCGGCGATCTGCTCATCAGGGTTAGGGCTCTGTAGCAACATCTCCAGAATAGGTGTTGCTTTTTTACCCACTTTCTTAAACAGATTTCGAGCCGTAATTCTCACTCGACGACTGGGATCCATCAGTAAAGGTTGGATTTCAGTTAAGAATGGATCAACTTTCACATGCTCAAGTTTTGAGAGACTGTTGTAGCGAATGGGTTCGTAATCGCTTTCCAATCCCTTTATAATTTCTCTAAACTTGGTTTGTGGATCATCAGAACTATCATCATCTGCGAGGCCACTTTGTTTCCCCTTGGCAGATGATCGTGTAACCTGCTTTAATCGATTTTTTGCTTTTTCCGCAGACTTCGCCATAGGTGAATCCCCGATCAAGAACTTAAGAGCCTCTCCCCAGAGTGCGATGAATTTGTGAAACCACAATGTAATAAAACTGGTGTTTTCTGTCATATTGACCACTACAAACTATAATGATTATATAGCTTTTCGCTGAGATATACCAACGCGCTTTTAGATTTATAGGTTTCCTAAATTGTAATGTCTTTCCGGCAATAATAAATCAGTGAATTTTGAGTAGCATTTTATCATATTATTGCTTCTAGCTACTCCAAATCTGCATTAATGACTCTGATATGCTTCAGGTTTAGAAGGGAAATTTCCCCTCTTGATAGTATACATGATATAGTAATCAGTGAAATATTTGAAATATGCAGAAACCGTTAAGTTTGAAAATAGTTTGTTTATGGTTTGTATTCTTGGATGCGTGAAAATTGGTTTGCTAATAAGTGTCGGGTCTGAATATAATACTTCTGTTGGATAGAAGCGTCGAAAATAAAGATAAGCTTCATTTCGAATTGTCATGCTTGTGTAAAAAGAGAGATTGATGCCGTCCAGGAGTGCGAAAGATTGAAACAGTGTCAACAAACATAACTATCAACAACTGGATACTGGTTGAGGACGAGCCTGACTTATATGATATTTTGACGCAGTACTACGATTTTGGTCGTGGTAAGCCTATCGCATTCACATCAGGAGAAGACGCCGTAAACTGGATCGATGCGATTGACAAAGATGAGTTGACAGTCGACTTGCCTCGATTCGCTTTGATTGACCTTCGCTTGCCTGGACCTATTGATGGCGCATTGGTCAGCTTACGCATTCGGCGTTCGAAGCGGCTAAAAGGGATTCCCATCATTATTATGACCGCGTATCGGCTTTCTCCTCAAGAACGTTCTGAAGTCATGATCGTATCCCGAGCTGATACCCTGGTATTCAAACCGTTGCCATCTTTGGAGAACCTAAGAGCCCATATTGAAGAATT
>JAIOHN010001009.1 GCA_019912985.1 Anaerolineae bacterium
TTCATGAGGTGCTTTACAGTCGAGTAGAAGCTGCTTATTCTCCCAAAAAGCGGAGTGGATACCAAGTTGTCCATCACAGTCGTGGGTTGGGTACGGAAACAGTCCGAGAAATTGAGAGTAACATCCGTTGTTTTCAGGCAGCTAACGTAGACACTCGTTATCAATATTTCCAGCTTTCTACTGGTGATATTGCACTTGCTCTTAGCCGCGAAATCGAAGAGATTGACACACGCATCATCGATAAGGCAGGCCGACGTGGGCCATTTGTGGCACACTGTGTTGTATTGGATCGTGCTTCATTCGCTAGGCTGGAGAACAATCCATTTCGGATCTTCGAGACAGATGAAGTTTTCGTGTTGGATGTGCCTGGCATGGTCGATGTGCAACGGAAAAATGCTGAAACACGAGTAGTCTACGTAGATCAACCGGATGTCGTACAAGCTATAGACGATGTTTCTCCTGAGGATAACGATACTACAGAAGAACAGACAATGGTTGATTATATCAGTTTCGACATTGAAGGTTGGAAGGTGTCGGACTTCGTCAAGTTATGGTTGTCAGCTGCAAATGCTAAAAGTATGCGAGAACACAACCAGATGTTGGCTCTGCAAACCAATGGTGATAGAGAAACAGAGGCTTACGAACTACTGCGCCTTATGTTCCACCACCTATCGCCAGAATTGCGAGTTGCTTGCACATTTAACACCTATACTGATGGATGTCCGGTTACACCTGGTACTTATTGGTCGGTCGCAGGTACACAACGTATTAGAATGTCTAGTGTCTTTACGGCACGACTTGATCGCTATACCGTTGACTACCGGCCACCATATACCAATAGAGCAGTCGAAGATATTGCCCGGTCCGTATTTAAGAGTCTACGCGAAGCTCAAGGGCTGGATGACGAACAGTAAAAATAGTAGTCATAAATGAGGAGTGAACTACAATGAGCTTCATGAAAAATGTCTTTGGTGGCGGAACAAAAGCGGTACGCTGCCCTCGCTGCCTCAATATTAACCAAATACCAAATAATCGCACTAATTATGTTTGCGACAAACGCTTGATAGATCAACATGGTACGGAGGGAGACGTTTGTGGTTACATGTTTCCGGATCTGTATGTGCAACACTATGGTGAGGCGGAGCATGCCCCTATCCAAGTCTTCGGTTGGACAAGCCATGGCAAGACGGTTTACCTACATGTGTTGCGTCGCATGTTGATGGAATTAGGTCAAGTCTGGAGCAATTACAAATATACAGCGATCAGTGATGGAGATGTCGAGTTGAGCCGTTGGCTGCGCAAGGAGATGGAAAATGGTGTGATGCCTCCTGCAACACAATGGATGCAACTCCGTGAAAACTACATCTATATCATGCAGCTTGACAACATGGTTCGTTGGCATTCCCGATTTCTAATGGTCATGGATCATGCTGGTGAGCATTTTGAGACGCAGGCCGATTTAGAAGTTCACCATATGCCATATTTGACCAATAAAAATACTGCGACTCTCATGGTTGTTAGTATTCCTCGACTGCGTGGTACATTGATTGGCAAGGAGGCCGCAGAATATCGGCAACTTGAATTACAGAGCATAAAACAAGATCTTGAAGTGCCAGCACTGCCACGCGGTGAACATTTTGGACGCTCAATGGATGAATTGCTAACAAACTACATCCAAGCGATGATAACATATGATAAGCAAGAGGCCGTGCGTAACCAAGGTGGTGGACTACTGCAACGGGGTAAGCAAATCTATGACAAGATTCGCCAGCGTCGAAAATTAGTAGTGGTATTGACCATGGCTGATGCGATGATTCAAGATTTACCACCACGCCTGAGCGATTACTTGGTCAACGATGATACCTGGGACATCCTATTTGATCGGCGCTACACCGAAGCTTTTGACAGCACTTACATGGAAAAGTATATGGCTCGCATGAGGAAGGTCAGTGATGCAATACGCGATTGGCTGTGGCATGACATGCGTGACATTGGTGGAGATCAGTTTGTGAAATCACTTGAGTCGCAAAACATTGAAGCACGCTTTACTCTTGTATCGTCACTTGGGCACAATGAGGTGTCTTTACGAGAAGAAATACATGGACAACCCTCACGTGGGATGAAAGTAGCACCTAAGCGCGTGTTAGATCCTTTCTTTTGGCTCTTGGAATATCAAAAATTCAGTATATGAAATAATAGATATGTACATTGACTGCCATTTAGCAGGTCAATGTTTGTCTAGTTGTTTGTGTGACATCGCTATTTGAACTAACATTGTGATTGTCGGGTCAAGACAGAGAAATCATTTAACAATCGATTACACGGAGGACACAGCATGTTCGGTAGGGAACAGATTCCGCTCCTTAAAGACAAGATCGTCAAATTATCGCAGCAGGTTGAATCTATTAAGGAGAACTTACGCGGCCTGATCAATCATGGTAAGGACGCTGCAAAAGGTATTCCGGATTACTTTAACGGACAGTTACAAAGCAACTCTCAAAAATCACTACGAATTCTTGAACAACAGTCCATTCATCGCTATTTTCCATGGGACTCGCCTAGTTGGCAGGATTGGACACCCCCTATGTACGATAGTGAAAACGGTACTGGTGATACATTTACTCCTGACACTATTCGCATCGGTGATCTCGTAGAGACTCGTGGTAACCTAGGCTTTAGTGTACCGGCGATGATACCGTTTATCGGGCAGAACCATACAGTAATTATAAAAACATCCCCGGCACAGTATGATGCAGGCTTGAGTTTGCTGCAATCACTCTTGGTCAGAACGGCCCTTATGCTTCCCCATCAGACTACCTATACGCTACTTGACCCAGCTCGACTAGGACAATCTTTCCCAATGCGCGGGTCTTTGTCGCATGTCCAGAATTCGGCACAAGATGTTCGGCGTGACCTCGACGAAGTGATTGAGAGAATTCGTCGACTGAACACATCATTTTTGGAACATAAGGCATTTCATGAAGTTGAATTAGATCTTCGGGTTAATGAACGCTATAACTTCGTGTTTGTAGCAGATTTCCCTAATCGTTATGATTTTCGGGCTATCGAAGCCTTACAAAGTGTGACTGAGAATGGGCCACGTGCGGGCACTTATGTCTTCATCCATTACAACACCGAACACGAACTTCCCCGCGATGTCTCAATGAGTGATTTTAAGAACGCGACCTACATCGATTTGACATCAAAACCTCAATTCAATAATTTTGAATTGAAAATTGATCAAAGCCCTGATAGTGGGGCACAAGCTATGCTTTTCAAAAAGCTAGAAGCGGCTAAACCACCAGAGCGCAAGATTGAATTTAGTGACATTGTCGGGCTAGATGAAGGAAGTTGGTGGCAGGAAAGCGCGAAAGATCTGATCCAGACACCAATTGGAGCATCAGGCGCAACAGGGCAACTAAACGTGTGGCTCGGTCAAAGCCAAGACAGCGGGGTTGTTGCACACGGCGTTCTTGGAGGTGCAACTGGTTCTGGTAAATCGAATCTCTATCATGTTCTTATTCTCGGACTAGCCATGCGCTATTCACCTGATGAACTACGTTTCTTTCTAATTGATGGAAAGGATGGTGTTGAGTTCCAGCCCTATCGAAATCTACCTCACGCTGAGGTGGTATCCCTGAAGTCATCGCCCCAACTCTCTCGCAGTGTCCTGCAAGAGATTACTGAGGAAATGGAACGTCGAAACGAAGTCTTCACACAGGTTGGTGTTGCCAATCTTAGCCAGTATCGTCAACAGGGACAGCCTAAAGGTAAGCTACCTCGGATTCTCTTATTGGTCGATGAGTATCAAGAGTTGTTTGAGGGAGATAAGGATGGCTTAGCTTCCCAGTATTTAGAGCAAATTGCACGTCAGGGACGTAGTGCTGGGATCCACATGTTACTTGGTGCTCAGGGCTTTGTCGGGGTTCAAGGTATGGTAAACCGCAACGCCATCTTTGGGAATATCCATCTTCGCATGGCGATGCAGATGCCAGCGAGTGATGTACAAGCACTCACAGAGTTTCAACGTGATGGCAAACGGCTGATTATGACATGCGATTTGCCAGGTAAGATAGTAACAAATCATGTCAGTGGAAATGATGGTGATGGTGCGAACCAACTTGGCAAAGTGGCGTTCTTGACGACAGAAATGCGAAATCAATTGATTGATCAACTTGCTCATAAGGCGAATGCGGACCTTGAGCCGGAAGACAATCCAGTGACAATCGTGTTTGATGGCAAAGCACAACCTAATTTCATTGATAACCAGCTCGTCGAGTACTTAATGCAACACAAGCATTGGTTGACACAAGAAAATATGCAGACGGTCGCACGCCGTCCTTTACATGATGAAGGCTTTGATGTGCCGGACTGGTTTTCGGCTGAAGGTCCTATGATCGCATGGGTCGGTCAGAGTTTCACTGTGCGGGGTCAGACTGCGATAGTCTTCCGTCGGCGCATCGGCGAAAACGCTATGATTATCGGTAGTCAAAATGCTGTGCGCTACGGTATGTTGAGTACCATCATTTCCAGTTTGGCGCTGAACAAAAGACCAGATGATGTGGAATTCGTCATTTACGATCGCTCAGTACCAGGTACGGATTGGTCCAACACACTCACAAAGGTTGCAGACACTATCCTGAAACCCAACGGCTACAAGTGCCTGTTATACAGGGAGAATCGAGAAGCAGAATCCCTTCTTGATTCAATTATTGAAAAGCTCAACGAACGTCGTGACATGGATGAAGCCAATCTAGTAAATGAACCGGCTGTTTTTGTCGTTATGTCCGAGCTTGATAGGGTTGATGACCTACGACGGCCACCAGGTGCTTATATGATGAGTGAATCCCCTTTGGGCGACAAACTCAACCGTATCATCCAAGAAGGTCCAGCAATGGGAATTCACACTGTGATGAGCTTCGCTAATGTGCGTCCGATGACCCATGTCGTTGATGAGCGTCACGGACTTACGAACTTCCGCCACCGCATTGCATTGCAGATGGGCGAAGATGAATCACTTACCTTCGTCCGTAGTCGTAATGCTGCTATTCTTCAGAACGAAGGTAACTTACCAATTGTCGCGTTGTACATGGATACTGAGAACGATACGAGTACCCGTTTCAAGCCTTATAGTATCGAGATTACAAGTAGCACTAGTATCGATTTTTATGAACAGATGGAACAGGTTGGTAAGAAGCTGGCTGTATGGGGTAGTGCATCATGAGCATGAATGAGCAATATGAGCAACTACAACGCTTTGCGCGAGAACTAGATAACTTCAATCGAAGTTTAGCTGCTAGTATGCGTGAGTTGGAGGAACAGCACGATATTGTCTCACCACTTTGGCAGGACGATATGCGACAAAGTTATGATCGCGAGTGGATTCCTCTCAAGGAGACGATGGATCGTTACGTGCAGGTGGATAGTGCACGTTATATGGACTTTCTGAAAAGCAAGATACGTATGTTGGAGAGGTATTTACATGGCCGTTGATACACGTGCGCTCCTGGCTGGACTTCGAGAATACCGAGATACACTCCAAAAACATATCGGTCAACTGCAATCCAGTCATGACAGTATTGGTCGCGAGTGGCAGCGCCTTGAAATGGTATATCATGGCGATGCTGCTGACGAATTCAAAGGAATGTGGTTGCACACAAACGAGAGTTTTCAGGAATATCTCGATCGTGCTCAACGCATTATTCAGGTACTTGACGAGCGTATCAGCTTTTTGCAAGAAGCTGACCGCCCCAACGGTTAGGGGGCATCATGGGTGTAACTGATCCGCGTAAGCTGATTGTAATTTTGCGCGACTTAGAACAGGAGCTTGAACGCTGGTCAGGTAAGGCCAGCGACATGGTGCGAACAGCACAGTATGCACAAAATATCCAACGCGAACAAGTGGAGCGTACATGGCGTCATTCACGCTTGGTCACTGAGCAATATAATGAAGACGAGGCTGTCTACCGTTCTCGCAAGCAGAATGTGCATGATCTTGTACTGCGTTGTGATGATAACGTCCAGACGGCACAAGTGTTGGTTAGCGACGTAGAGACAAAACTCAACGAGGTTAAGACAAACCTGGAACATTGGACCAATGAACTAGAGAAGGCACTTGAGTGGCAACGTCGTGCACAAGCGAGGCTCGCACGTGCAGAACGCGAACTTGCAGCCGCACAGCAGTCACTTGCATCGGCAGAACGCGAACTGTCTTATGCTCGAGACGAGCTACGTCGTTGCCAGAACTCATATGAAACAGACAGCCAAGGACGACGTTATCGTAAAGATTGTAGTGGTCCAGCTCGACGGGTCGAGCGAGCAGTTGCGGAAGTCAACGCCGCTCAACGTCGTGTACAAATTGCTCAGATCGAGGTCAATGAGGCCAGGGCAGAGCTAGATCGTGCTACTCGTCGCGTGCGTGCTTATCAATCAGCCGTCCAATTGGGCAAACAGGCCCGCGACCGTGCCGAAGAGAGTTTGCTTCGTGCCCAAAACTCGCTAACACAAGCAGAGCGGGCATTGGACAGTGCGCGTTCTGCCGAAAGAGGTGTGGAATTGGCTGGTGAGCGTCTCGAAACTGAGGGCGAACATGTTGACCAAATGAATGTGCAGGTTCAGTATGCTGATGATAGGCTCAGTGAAGCACTCGTCCACTTGAACAACAGCCTGAAAAAGGAGGAGTCCGCGCAACGTTATCGCATTATGGCACGTGCCGACTTGCTCTACCGTGTAGATGC
>JAIOHN010001010.1 GCA_019912985.1 Anaerolineae bacterium
CCTGTACACCGCACGTTAGAAGGGGATATTAAAATAGAAACGAGACTTGCTTGATTTGATTATTCCCTAAAACATAATTGCAGATTGCCTGCATAAGGCTTCTATTTTTATTTTCAGCCCATGGAGATGTGTTAAGTAAATAGAGGTGAGTGATCGCTTTGTTTATTGAGGCGATCACTCACTTTGTTAAAATCCTCCTGGCAGTAAAATAGACCCCACAAATAAATTATCAAGTCCTTTCCAATAAGCGCGAAAGGTAGGGTCATTGGCAAATAGGATAACATGGCCATCACCATGAGGAATATCCGCCAGGTACATCTTATTGGCTAAATCTTTTTCAGTGTTTTCCCACTTGTGTCCTGATATATGTCCATTGGGCTTGAATGTAATTACATTCGATCCGCGTTGAGTGGGAGTGAGGTGATAATTACCTCTGAATTGAACGCCAATTTCCTTTGGATTTCCTAAAGCAAGATAGTGATCGTTGTTGACCTCTGCTTTGAACATTGATCCTGGAATATTTTCAATAGGTTTACCAGAGTTATTGTCTTGTTTTGAGACCACCTCAACATCAGAAAGGGCCACGCCTTTGCGTGTAGTAAATGCAGCTCCTCCCTTTAATCCAATAAATGTTCCTCCGTTCTTCACCCAATGCTTTAGTTCAGCAACGCCTTCCTCTCCAAGCAATCTCTCATATTCTGCTGCGTTTCCATCTGGAAATATGATTACGTTATAATTATTGAGATTAACCTCATTAAACATGGCTGTTCGCACTGCAGTAAAGTTCAGTCCAAATCTTTGACTTAACACACTGTAAACACACCCGAAGGTAACTGCCTGTGTAGGTTCTTGTGTCATCACCATAATGCGAGGCTTTTGCAAATTAACTACATACTTAGAGCCTAGAGTAATGCCACTCTCGCCCCATGCAGTGTTGAGGGCTTGCACTTCTGTGCCGTACTCTTTAGAAAGACTGGCAATGGTTTCATGCAAACTTTCTTCATTACGGTTGACACGAACAAGATAGGTTCCCTTATCTAAATTGATGCCTCCCACTTGTGTGGGCATAAGAGTGATTGCCACTTTATAATCCATCTGTAAAAGTTTGCCTGCCAATCGGGTGCCCGCATTTTGACTTTTGCTGAAAGAATATGCGTAAGTGGCTTTCCCTCCATTGACTTTTCCCTCTGTGATCACTTCTGTTACCTTTTCCATGTTAGCAACAGATAATTCGTCTTCCGTAAAGGAGGCATCTACTCCATATTGGATAGGAAGGGCCCAGGCTGTTACATCATAAAATCCATGACCTTCTTTCTTTGCATCCAGCCCCAGCTTGTTGTCGCGTTGTCTTCTGGCTTCTACATCACGCATAAAGCTGTCTTCCATTTTTGTGTCAGCTTCAAACATTGTTTTGATGAACCGTTTCTTTGGTTGCCTTAGAGGAATGATATAGCTTCCAGATGGAAATGTTTTGGCTTTTGAATTTCTGTCAAAGTAAGTCTGTGCTTTCTTTGCGGATACACTAGAATTGGTTTTATAAACCTCAATGTGGTGCTTCAAAAGTAGGCTGACAAGCGCTTTGGCTTTTTCTGGATCCCTATCTTCATGGATAACGTATGTCTTGTAAGGTTCTGATG
>JAIOHN010001011.1 GCA_019912985.1 Anaerolineae bacterium
GACCAGCCCCGGCACATCCGCCCGCAATGATTTTCTGCCCTACGGCGTGAAAGTCCTCCCCGGCGCGACCCAAAGCCTCCTCGACGACTACAGTGACGGTGACGCGCGGGTGAATAAAACCAATCCGCTGTCGATCCCCGAAGGCAGCCGCGTCAACTTCCTCATGCACACGCCGGAGTCGGATACGTGGCAGGTAAGTGCCGCCGCGCCCTTCACACTGGAAACGTTCATCTTTTATTTCCCCGGCTGGAGCGCGGAAATCGACGGCCAGCCTGTGCCGGTGACGGCCTCGAAACCGCATGGATTCATCCGCATCGACATCCCGGCGGGTGAGCATACCGTCCGGTTATTTTTGGCCGAGACTCCGGCGCGACTCGTGGGGATTGTGGTGAGCGTGATCGCCGCGATTGTGATCACCCTGGTGGGGGTGCGTTTGCGTCAATTGCCACCGGGGACGCTGCGCAGAACCCCCGGCTACCCTATTCCGGCGGGAAGTCGTCTAAAGACGACTCAAACCCGCCGGGAAGCGTTCGTGGATAGCGATGCTTCACATGTGCTGGAACGACCCGAAGGTTTGTTTTCACTGGAAACTGGGAACTGGGAACTGGGAACTCTAGTGATCCCTTTTATCCTGACCGTCGGCATGGTCGCCCTGCTGATGCGCGAAGGAATCGCGTGGGCGAATTCACCGCCGGGGACGGCGCAGATTGCCCAGCATCAGGTCGTGTATCATCTGGGCGAAGAAATTCAGGTGTTGGGGTATGACGTGTCGGCGGAGACCCTGCGACCGGGAGATTGGCTGCAAATGGTCATCTACTGGTATGCACGGGAAAAACCGGCGCACAATTATTCGAGTTTTGTCCATTTTTCAGCCGGGGTTTCGCCGCTGGCGCAGGCCGATAAACCCTATCCCGCCGAGCGCGCGACGAGCGAATGGGCTCCCGGCGCGTACCGCCGCGACGAGTACAGCCTGCACATCCCGTATGGCACGGCTCCTGGCGAGTATAATCTCAACATCGGCCTGTACACTTGCGACACCCGTCCGGCGGGGGAGTGCGGCAATGGGGATCGGCTGCTTGTGGCGGATGAGCATGGGAAGATGATGGGTGACATCCTGCCGCTGGCGACGCTGCAAGTCGTGCGCTAGTCTTTTTCGTCCATTCCATTTTTGCCCGCGCCGTCGAACTGCACATAGATGCGGGCGTTAGCGTTGCGGGCGAGGTCGCGCAGGGTTTCCAGTTCGACCAGCCGCAGCAGAGCGGGATGGGATTCGTAGGCGTCGGCGGCCTTTTCGCGTTCGCGCAGTTCGCGGATCTCGGCCTCGGTCTGGATGGCGATGATCTCCGACTCGCTCTGGGCGGCGCGGCGTTTGGTCTCGGCGGCGGCCTCGATCTGGATGCGCTGCGATTCGGCCTGCGCTTGGGCTTCCAAGCGTTGGATTTCACGGCGCGCCTCGGCCTCGATGCGCTGGGTTTCGGCGCGGGTACGGGCTTCGACCAACTGCGCTTCGCTCAGGCGTTCCGCCGTCAGCACGCGGTTCATGATGTCCTGCAAATTGCCAGGGAAGATCAAATCCTTCACGTCGGCACGCTTGATGGAGACACCATAGCCGCCCGCCGCATCCTTCACATCGCTCAGGATGTCTTCGCTCAGTTTGTTGCGGTTGGTCAGAATTTCTTCCAGGGTCATGCTCGCCAGCGAACGCCGCGCGGCAAGCTGCACGTCACTGTAAAGCCGGTCTTCATAATTTTCGACGCGGTGAATGGCGGCGCGCGGGTCGGTCACCTGGAACTGGACGATGATGCTGACGCGGATCGCGACCTTGTCGGCGGTCAGAATTTCCTGCCCTTTAATGGTCAGGTCGCGTTCACGCATATCGACCAGCACGATTTCCACCTGCGGTTGGCGGCGGAACAACCGCAGCCAGCGAGGCGTATACGGAATCGGGTAGCGCCCGGCCTCCAATACGCTGACCAGCACGCCATCCTGATATTTCAGGCCGCGATGGGTGTCCTTGATGATAATTTCGCGTGTCGCCACAATTTCCCTCCCTGTGATGATCCCGAAGCCAACCCGATCTGTAAGACAGGCTACCAGATCGGTTGGATAGACCGATTGCCCCGTCGAAGGGGCGTATCCGTGTGATGGACGCCTGTTACTGGGTTGGCCGGGACAGGTTCATCATAGCATGATTAAAATTGAACCGCCAAGACGCCAAGCACGCAGAGAGGGGATCAAAAAACAACGATCTGAAGACCTGCTCGACATTCAATCATATCCTGATTTTCCCCTCAAAATCTGCACACGCCTGGCGTCCTCCGCGCCTGTGCGCAGCCTCCTATTGGGATGGCGGTTGATCAGGGTTGGCAGGTCAGGCTGACCGTTGGTATCCTCAACCGCATGTCACGATTATCACTCACCCGAAAAACACTGCTCTCGTTCCTGGCCCTCCTGATCGTCCTCGTTCCGGTTTACCTATCGACGCTGCAAACCATCCCCAACGGCGCGGAAAAAGAT
>JAIOHN010001012.1 GCA_019912985.1 Anaerolineae bacterium
CCATCGGCACATCCGGGTAAACAACACTCATAATCGCCTGATCGTCAGTAAATTCGCTACCAATGAGATAGGTGGGGTCGCCAAAAGCGTCTATCAACTCACCCATATTCATCAAAGGTGCCGTTCGCAAAAACACCAGACTTACCGTTTCGCCATCTTCAGAAGCCATCTGACAGCAGGTCTGGTTGTCACCTTCCTGCCATGCTGCCTGAATTGCATCACTTTCCTCGTCCGCCTGCGTTTGGACATTGGTAAAGTCAGGGTTGTCCTCAAGAATGGTGATCGCATCACGCCAGCTTGTCTCGCCAGGCGTGATTCCTCGGAAACACGGCGCTGCACACGGCTCACCGGTAATCAGGCTGGTATCTTGTAAAAGAGTGTCATCGCGTAGGTTGGGAGGTGGCGCACAAGCGGCGACAAGAAGGATCAGGCTCACAGTGATAAAGAACAGAATTGATTTCATACAGGCCAGCGTAAGAAACAACCGCCCACCCTCAGGCAGGACAGCACGCCTTATCTCCTTTCAAGTGCGACCACGGAAAATACTCCGTCATCAAGCTCATCTCGAACAGCGAGTAACCGCTGCTTATGAAAGACCAGGATACTTTCTTCATTAATCAATCGGGGAAACTTCTTAACAGTTTCCCCGTAATTGTAGCGCATTTTACTATTCATTCAACCGTGAGAATGCCAAACTGTACGTCCCGGTTGTTCCGCCATAAGACAGGCCAAAATGTGTCGCAATAATCACATATTCTCCATCTTGTGGCAGGGTAAATTCACTGATGAGGGAGTCTGTATTATCACCAGGGACAACATCATCATTGAACGTGACCTGTGATCCGTTTGAATCGAGCAGGAACAGGGTGGTATCAAGGTTCCCGGCATTGCGTATCATGCTGATGGTCACTACGTCACCGGCCTGGGCATCAAAGGTGTACAGGTCGAATTTGTTATCCGGCGTGATGCTGCCATTAAGCGTCTGGCCGCTTTCAATCGGCTGCGCGGAAGGCAGTTCAGGCAGATAATCAATCGCCAGTGAGTTCAACCGCTGCCGTGTACCGATAAAACCACCGCCATCCATGGTCACATTGCGGTTCACATCCAAAACGAAACTGGTGACATACCATTCGTCCGGCGTAGGATTAGCCGTGTCCGCGAACACGGTCTGACCATCAACACGGATCGTCAGGTTGAAGTTGACCGAGCGCGTGTCATTACACTGATTCTGATAAAGCACCTCGATCTCGTATAACCCAGGCGTGAGCGCTCCCTCGGGCCAATAAATGTACGAAACCGGGCTGGTCTGCGCAGGCACACAGTTTACATTGCCATCTGCTGCCAACTGCCCACCGCTGGCTACAGAGATGGAATCATCGTATACCGAATCACCGCGTGGGTCGCGCACCAGCAGTTGCAGGTCAGCATTCGTGTTCCACGTCAGGCTGACCTCAATCGCGCCACGTGGCAGCCCCAAATCCAGCACTTCCTGCGGTAGATCGCCACTGGGGCCGGTCAACAGCAATTCGTAACCGCCCTCCGTCCCACCGACATCCTTACCATAGCGGGTGGCGATAACGGTATAGGTATCATCTTCAAACAGCCGCAGATTCAAAATCTGCGCATCTGTCACCCCTTGAGCACGGTCATCGCTGGAGTCGACGATATTTCCATCAGAATCAAGCAGCAGCAGCAGCGTGTCCAGACTGCCGGAAGTCGCGTTCATGGAAATCGTGATAATGTCGCTTGCGATTCCTTCAAAGGAGTAGACCTGGTAGTAATTGCCACTGGTGATGATGCCTTCAACCACTACATCACGGGCAATCGGCTGCGGGTTGGCCGCCATATCTTCGACCGGCAGCGGCAGCGTTGTGGTATCCGTGTACAGGCCGTTGGCTCCCGCTGTGAGCGAGGCATCATTGCCAACAACAAAGCTGGCAAGATAGGTTTCATCAGGCAGCAGACTGCCGGTAATGGGCGCTAATGCTTGTCCATCGAGAGTCACATCCAACGTGAAACTGACTGGCTCTGTTGTGGGGCAATCCTCAATCGGCTGGTAATAAATCAGCAGTTCGTAGCTACCAGTTGGGAGTGCTCCTGCGGGCCAGCTTGCCTGTTCGGTTGGTGCATTTGCGCTAGCCGTATTACATACACTGTTGACATTCACGCCGAATGTACCGCCACTGTCGACATTTGGCGTCGCAAAGCGCAGACTTCCTCCCACCGGATCACGTACTTCCAGATCGAGATTCGCTTCTGAATTCCATGTGAGCTGCACATCCAGTGCGGTGGAGATCAAAATCTCGCCCGGTGCGAAGCTGGTTTGAGGCACCGACGTTGGCACAGCGGTGGCTGTCGCAGCGGGTTCTTCCGTGACTTCCGGCGTCACCTCTGGTGTTGCCTCGGCAGTTTCTTCGGGGGTTGGTGTCGCGGCGACTCCCACCACATCAGGGGTTGCTGCTTCTACTTCCAGCGTCAGTTCAAAGCTGCTATCAGCAGGCAGCGTGACGCCAATCGACGACAGCACAGTCACATAATAAGTCTCGGTGCGCGGCAGCGATATATCTTCCAGCACAGTCGTCCCCGACATTTCGAAAGCCTGGGCTACCGGATCACCATTGGCATCACTCAACAACACGGCCAATCCAAGGCCCGATGCGCTGGTCGCGCTTAAACGAACGACATCACCTTCATTAGCATCAAAACGAAAAACCTGAGCAACGTTATCGGCATCCAGAACGCCGGTTGCAGGCGTGTCCGGTGTAAGGACACGTGCTTCACCCTGCGCCACGACCATCGAAACCAGAACCAACAAAAGGGCGACTGGCAGCAGGCGCATTACAGATCTGAACATCGTTACCGGCATGGAAAATCTCCTTTTGTGATTTCCGTCGAGCAAGTGTAGCGGAAGGTACAAGCCTGCGCCATACACTTATCTGACGGTTACCCTACTGACCGTTATTCGTCGTTGTCCACGGGCTGGGCGGTGGCAGGCTGCACCGGCGAAATCTCGACAAAGGCGGTGGTACCTTCATACACGTCAATAATCTTAGACACGCGTTCGCCCCGGATATTGGCAATGATCTCGTAGCGGCCAACGGGTACGTCACCCACCACGAAATTTTCACCCCATACCGGGTCGGACCTCACATCGAGTTCATTATCCTGAAGGACATAGGTGGTGGTCGTATCATGTATCAGCCCGGTAGACCAGCGTTTGACCGTTACATCAGCGTCACTCACCAGATCGCCAAACGCATCGACCACACGACCAGCAATTACCCCATGACCGACATATGGGACCATCCACAAGACCGGATTATAGGTAGAACGATAGTGGTTATCATTCACTCGCACTTCAAAATGGACATGCGGGCCGCTTACAAGGCCCGTCTCACCCACCAAGGCGATCACATCTCCAGCGTTGACATATACGCCGCGCGGGACCAGCGCAGCGGAAAGATGGGCATAAATCGTATACAGAGGCTCACCACGATAGCCAAAGTCATGCTCAATGACGACCACCGTGCCATAACTCGGCGAATTCTGGTACACACCGTCACCCGCCCAGATGACCGTTCCCGAACCGGCTGCACGGACTGTTTGGCCCACTGGGTTCGGCATATCAATACCGTGATGGATACGCCACACATTCTCCTCATTTGGCCCATCGGAGCCGAATGGATAATAAAACAGACCGTAGTTTGTGGCGTCAGAATCCACGGGACGCTGGAACCAGTAATGATCTCGGCCCAGGGCATCACGCGAGAGCGGCGCAACCAACGGCGGCGGCTGCCATGCCACCGGCTGTCGGGTCACCGCCTGAGCTGTGACCGGCGCGCCAGTTGAAACGACCGCAGCGGTGGGCGGTGGTAGAGTCGGCGTCGACGGGCTGAATGGCGTCGCCGTCGCAAAGGGATTCACTTCGATTTCCGATGGGCCGAGGGGAATGGCATTGGTATCCCCACTACTCACCAGGGTTGGTGCCACAAACGCCTCTGTCGGAATAGCAACTGTGGGCAGCGGTGTGCTGTTATCGCCAAATCCCGCCTGGAGCACTTCCTGCCACGAATTACCTGATGTGGCTGGCAGCACCTCAGTTGGCACCACCGGTTGCAGCAGGGGCTGCGAGGGCGCTTTATACATCACCAGCGCGCCAAATCCACCCAGCGCTAACAGCGTCAATATCAGGGCGGGAAAACTGCTTTGTGAGCGGCGCATCAACCGCTCTCCTCAGCCTGTACGGTCGGCGGTGGCGGCAGCAGCGGTTCAATCGTGGGTTCGATAGTCGGCGCGACCGTGGGCTGAATAGGTTGACTGGACTGGCCCTCTTCAGTGGGCAGCGGCTGCGCCGGGATCGCTGTTGGCTGCGGCGCAAATCCGCCCAGTTCGCCTTCACTATACAGTTCACGCATCGCATCGTACCAGGCTAATCCACCGGATTTATAGAAAATCCAATAGTTGGTGCTGTTGAAATTCGCCCGCCAATCATTCCCGGCAGGCAAACGCTGCCACCCAAAATCTGCTGCCAGCCGGGTCAAGTCAACATAATAGCCGGTTGGCATGGTTGAGCGAACACGCCCACCCTGGTTGTAGGCTTCCACATCACCCTGATTGCGGCTGATAAAATCCCAGGGAATCCGGCGCAATGGTTCGCCCAACTGCCCATCCTGGGCATCTTCCGCCACGCGTACAAACACCCGCCAATAGGTCTGAATATCGAGATCCTCACGCACAATCTCAATCGGCGGCGGGAAACCAGCGATATTATTACGATTGATCGCGAAAGCACGTCCGGTCATGTGCCAGTTACGGCGTTCTTCACCCGGCTGCGGCAGCCGATCAATCGGCCAGAAGGCATCTTCCAGCTCACCCAGGAAATCATACCCGGCGGCATCATTCACCTCTTCGCGCAGGGCGTTGAATGAGTCGTTTACACGGTCACTTAAGGCCGCAATCTGGGTATCGATATTGATCAAGCTCTGGAGCTTGTACGGCGGATCTTCATCGGCGCGCTGTTCCTGCTCGATATATAAACGGCCCGGCCCAGCAAGCGGCACTCCGCCACCGTTCGTCACTGCAGCGGGCAGCGGTGCTGGTGCCCAGTTCGGGTTGGTCGCGCCCTGTGCCACTGGAACTACCAACGTTGCCACACCCTGCTCTGCAAATGGCACCGCAATTAACTGCGTGCCATCAAACGAATCGACCGCAACGATTAAACTCGCACCATCCGGCGACCAGGTCGGTGTACGTCCACGCCCAATCACACGTGCCGGGGCATTTGCCTCGCTTACAGTTTTGACGAACACTTTCTCGATGCCTTCATCGAGGGCGCTGTAGGCCAGCATCCGGCCATCTGGCGACCAGGCGGGATAATCTTCATAACGAGTTGGCGAGTTGGTGACGTTGATCGCGGCTTCGTCGCGCGGATCATCTAAGGAGATGACGTAAATATCCTGATTGCCATCGCGCCACGAAACAAAGGCGATCTGCCGTCCATCTGGCGACCAGGCGGGTTCAAAATCCGGCTCCGGGTGCGAGGTCAGGCGTTCCACCTGTGAGCCATCAACACGCATCAGGTAGACATCCAGGTTATCGCCCTGGTAGCTCTCATAAACCAGCCACTGCCCATCAGGACTCCACTGTGGTGCACCCTGGAAGGACAGATCATAAGTCATGCGCGTGGTGTTGTCAGTCTGCACATCATAGATGTAGATTTCCCAGTTGCCATCCTGGTGCGAGGCATAGGCTAAGCGACGGCCATCAGGAGACCAGGCCGGGTCACGATCATCTGCTTCGCTGCTGATTAGCCGCAGCGGTGTTTGCTCACCCACATCCACCGCCCAGATGTCATCCTGAGCGTTCTCGCGTACCACATAGGCCAGACTGCCGCGTGCCTCTAAGATGGCAGGGACGGCGGTTGCGGTCGGCACTGAGGTGGGGATCAGCGCCACGGCGACACCAGCATTGGTTGCTTGGGGCGTTACAGCCGCATCTGCTGCGTCAGAGTTGAACTGATTGGGTGCCAGCACCAGGGGCGATTCTGCGGTTGGATTGGTCGCCCACAGCACCACGCCAATCAATACCGCCAGCAGCACGACGATGACGCCGCTCAAGACGCGATTCTGCGCCTTTAAGGGGTCTTCGGTCAGGCTGGCTTCCAGCTCTGCCCGCGCCGCCCGCCGCGCCATCACGGTCTCTGTCGAGTCACCTGCATAGCGCACGGCCTGCCCGGTCATGCGTCGCCCCATATTGAGGGCAAACAGCGCCACCGCGCCGATCACGGCCAGCAGCGCGCGGATAACCGACCAAACCAGTAACAGTAACCAACGAACAACGGACCAGATCAGGAGCAGCACCCCGACGATAAATCGACGTACCGCAGACGCACTGCCCAACAAGCCATCCGTCAGGGCAGCGCTGCTTTTCAAAATGACGACACCCATTCGATCCGTCAGTCGATAAGCACGTACCAGCATCTGTCACCTTTAAGAACCAACATGATCTGAATTGTACTGGTAAATGTCGTGTCCAGCAATTGCCGCAAATCTAAACCTGATGTAATGTTATAGGCGTAGCATGATCTTCCAAGGAGTCAGTTCTATGCACGACCGAGGCGCGAAGGCCGTTCTCTTCTCACTGCTTCTTATCTCCCTGTTGTCCGTGTTTGCGCTGGCAGGCCCTCTTGCCGCCCAAGACAACATTCACATCGTCCAACCCGGCGAAAATCTCTTCCGCATCAGCCTGCGCTACAATGTCACCGTGGCAGCACTGGCCCAGGCCAATAACATCACCAATACGGAACGGATTTATGTTGGGCAGCAGTTGATTATTCCAGACCCATCCGCGCCTGCCGCACCCGCTGAACCAGTCGAGACGGCTCCTGAAGTCCCGGTAGAACCTGTATCAGATGGTGTCACTGTTGAGAACTCGCTCTTTGCGGGCGATCCCACCTACCATGTCGTACAATCCGGTGAAACGCTGGCCCAGATCGCCAACCGATACGGTTTGACGGTCGATCAGTTAATCCAGCTCAACAGCATCGCCAATCCCAATCTCATTAAATCCGGCCAGTCACTCACGGTTTTTGAGCTGCCAGAGCTGGATACCCTGGTGATGGAATCCAACACCAACACGACAGCCCCGGTGAGTGGCGATTTCTATACCGTGCAGCCCGGCGAAACATTGGCCGACATTGCACTACGGAATGGCATCACCTGGCCGGCCATCGTCCAGGCCAATAACATTCTTGACCCGAACTCGATCACTGCCGGGCAGCAGTTAGTGATCCCCAAAGCCAACACCATCGTTGACCTTGGCATCATCACCGGTACACTGCTCACCGGCCCAGAAGCAACCGTGACCGTTGGCAAGCAAATTATCGTTGATCTCAGCGATTCGCGTGTCTACGCTTACGAAGATGGAAAGCTCATTCGCAGTGTACTGGCCTCAATGGGCAGGCCGGAGACACCAACTGTCACCGGTAACTTTACCGTCCAGCGCAAATATGAATCGCAGACGATGAGTGGCCCGGGCTATTATCTACCCAATGTCCAGTGGATTTCTTATTTCTATTCGGGATACGCGCTTCACGGCACCTACTGGCACAACAATTTCGGCCAACCCATGAGCCACGGTTGCGTCAATCTCCCCAATGATGAGGCACTCTGGTTCTATGAATTCGCACCAGTCGGCACACCCGTACTGGTCCAGCTATAAACAAAAAAGAGGCCACAGGCCTCATTTCGGTCATCGCACCTTATAAAATAAGGGTAGGCTGAGCCTACCCTTTTGTTTCGCTTGCAGCCTGCCCATCCAGCCCAAGTTCCTGTG
>JAIOHN010001013.1 GCA_019912985.1 Anaerolineae bacterium
CTCTGAGGTAGATACCATGACCACGCTCGCGCAGGGTACGCAGCTTATTCCAACTGTATTTGTGAGTCACGCCTGAGCGGGTCCAGGCGAAGCCCTGGTCGTAGATGCGAATATGTTCGTCGCGCCGGGCAAACCAGCGGCCCAGATTAACGACCGCACGCAAAAACAGCAGCGCCACCAGAATGATGCCGACCACACGCCCCACATCCAGAATATTGGGATCAATCACGACATCAGACGCTGCTGCACGGTCACGCACCCAACGCAGGACCAGCAATGTCACCAGAATGATGACCAGCACGATTAAAGAGAAGCGGAAGCGCCGCCAGTAGGGCTGACGCTCGACCCGGCTTTCGAACAAAAGGCGAGGCTTCCCCAGCGCAGGCGGCATAAGCGTTACACAGAAGCCTGAAGCGAACTAAAGGACATGAGGGGGACCAGATAGGCCTCCGGGGTGCCAGGGTTAAGCACGACGCCACCTTGCTCCACATCAATAAAGTTGTAAAAAGTGGTGATACTCGTGGCAAAGCGCTCCTTGATAGCTTCTTCAAGGGCGCTGGCATGATCGACATGAGTCAGGATGATGAACTGATCCTCGACCACGCCGATAAAATCATAAGGGGAACCCTGGGTGCTGATAATTTCCTGGATGCAGCGGCCCGCAAAGCCAAAAGCATCATCCGCCGCCATAAAACCGTATACATCGCGGTAAGCATCCAGCCCTTCTATGCCCAGGCGGATTTCCGTATAAGGCACACGTTCCTGTTCACGCCCGACGATTTCATCATCAATGACCAGCCCGGTCGGCAGACCGGTGCGCGGCTCACTCAAGCTGGAACGGGTCGCCCGCCGCATGGAGCCTTGTACGCGCAGCAGCAGCTCATCCACGTCGAACGGCTTGGTGATGTAATCATCCGCACCCAGTTCGAGGCCACGAACACGATCCACACGTCCATCTTTTTTAGTCAGGAAGATAATGGGGATATAGCGAGTCAGGGACATCCGGCGCAAGCGCTGGCACACGTCATAGCCATCCATCCCCGGCAGCACGATGTCCAGCAAAATCAGCTTGGGAAACTCGGTACGTGCCATCTCGATGCCGGTTGGGCCATCGGCTGCATGAAAAACCTCAATTTGGTGGTTGCCAAAATACTCCAGCAGCAAGTCCGCTATATCGTAGTCATCTTCGATAACCAGGATACGCATATCGCTCATCGGCTTATTCCTCGCCCAAGACAGCACTCACCCGGAACTGATTGTCCTCTGCATCCGGCGCATTCGCCACCACCAACTCAGGCGGCAGAGGATCCGTCGCCACATCCGGGCGCAGCACATTTTTCAGCGGCAGCACCGACGCGGTCGGTGGGATATGCGAGGTATCCAGTTCCTGCAAACGCTCAAAGTACCCCAAAATGTCCGAAAGCTGCCCGGCGTATAACGCGATTTCATCTTCGGTCAATTCCAGCTTCGCCAGTTCCGCAATGCTTCTGACTTCGTCGCGTGATAATTCCACAGTAGTGACCCCTCATCTGGTATTTTCTAGGCTCATTATAACACCATAATACAAACTCAATGTAAACCTGAAATGGCGCAAAATACCTTTCTTCACGAAAATATGACAAATCCCAAGGAAGAATCGCCTTTTTATCACTATAATGAGGAGGAGAGGACATGAATGACAACGAACGAACTTTCCCCAAGACTCAATAGCATTATCGACGCCAAGCGCGCAGCGCTGGAACAGCGCAAGGCGAAAACACCGATTGAAGCCCTGCGGGCGCTAGCCAGTATGCAGAGCCGCCCGAATCCCATTCTCTCGACAGTGCCGGACCCAACCGAGCCAATCGTCATCATCGGTCAGATCAAGCACAGCGTCGCAGACAACGGGCAGGTGATGTATGACCCGGTAAGCATGGCGCTGCGCTACGCGCAGAGGCACGTTGATGCGCTGGCACTGTTTACCGACGAAATCGTCTACAAGAACGGCCTGGATGACCTGATGTTCGTCTCGCGCGCGGTGGACCTGCCGGTCATCAGCCAGGATTATGTACTGGATGAGTATCAGGTGGTTGAGGCGCGTGCGGCGGGCGCATCAGCCTTGATCCTATCAGCGGCAGTGTTGGAGCCACATAGCCTGCGGGCATTGGTTTCTGACGCCCAGCGCAATCGCATGACGGCGATTGTCGAGGTTCACAACTTCGATGAGCTGCGCTACGCCCTCACCCTGAGTCCGCATGTGATCGCCATCAGCAGTGATAATCCCTTTACACCGGAGATCGAGCTTGACCTGGAAATGACACGCCGGATGCGCGATCTGATTCCGCGCCATATCCGGGTGATGATTATGGAATACCTGACGACGATGGAGCAGGTCGAGGTCGTCGCTGATTTGGGTGTCGATGCCATGATCGTCAGTGAGCATCTCATCGAAGTCGCACGCAATATTCGCAACCTGCGCGAAGCCTTCAACAGCCCATGACCCATCAGGACACGAATAAACCGGACATCGAAGGCGCAATCAGGCTCCTTAAAACCGCCGATGATGACATCCGGCAGTACATTGCTTATCTGCTCGGGCAAACCGGTGATCCGCGCGTGATTGAACCCCTGATCGAAGCGCTGCAAGATGCGCATATCGGGGTTTGCGGGGCAACCGCCAATGCGCTTGGCAGCATGGGCGATCCACGTGCCGTGCCGCACCTGCGCCCTTTTCTCAAACACGATAATCCGCAGATGGTCGTGTGGGCTGCTTATGCACTCACCCGCCTGGGCCATGATCATTTTGAGCAGCTGACCGACGCACTGGAATCCGATGATGTGATGGTCCGGCGCAGCGCTATTCTGGCCCTGCATCAGTTGGGTGACGAACGGGCCATCGGGCCGCTGCTGGCGTTGCAGCATGACGACAGCCGCCGCTTTCAGGCGGATTCAACTGTCGCCGAGGCGGTAGACCGCGCCCTCATCAGCCTGGGCTACAACGTCGGCAAACTCCCGCCAAACGCCTAGCCCGGCCTGCGTTCATACAATCGTTAGAAATTGATGCTATCAATAAAGGTATGTATCATATCGAACGATCAGAGAAACAGTTCAGGAATCCCCATGACCAAAATCCTCTGCTGGCTGTTGCTGGGCATCGCCCTGGCAGGCTGTGCGACCACCACTGAAGCCACCACACCCGGCGTTCCATTCCCGGCCAATTATCAGGATACTTTTGTACGCTACGCTCAAGTCGAGCGTCCTGACGGTACGATTCGCGATCTCTACATTTCGCCCAATGCGGTTGGGCGCGGCAGCCTGCCCGATGGTACGACTATCCTCATTGAGGGCTATCACGCGGCAGAAGATGACAGTGGTGAATACCTGCACGACGCAGATGGTCACTACATCAAAGGTGAACCCTTCGAAATGCTGCACGTCATCCAGAAGCGCGGCAACTGGACAGACGCCGATTTCCCCGGCGAGACCCGCACTGGAAACTGGAATTTTGGTTCATTTGAGGCGGCCACCGGCGAGCGCTTTGAAGAAGACCTGCTGGCCTGCTTCAATTGTCACAACGCCACCCCTCGGACGGATTTTATCTACAGCCGCCCCCAGCTCAACAACTACGCCCGAACCGACCTGCTCCAATATTTCTACTGCGATGTAACCGGCAGACTGGCCTGCTGATCCCTGGGCATTCATGCTAAGATGAAGGCAGTTGTTCAAGGGAGACACCGCGATGAAGCTGGGAATAGTTGTGTTTACGTGCTTGATGATCCTGCTGCTACCGCTTACTGTGACCGCACAGAGTCAAGATGACCTGCTGGATGCTGTACAGACAGCGCTGGACCACTTCAGCCAGCAAACCAGCTACCAGATTACCGGCTTACAATCCGTGCAGCAGGCAGTCACCATCACAGGTGGGGACGTAACCACCACCATTGAGCAATCGGTAGAACAGCATTACAGCGGCGCGTTAAGCCGTGATGCGGAAAACATCGCCGCGCAGATGACCATCGAGCAGATGGTTCACCTGACCAGCGATGATAACGAGCCGCTCAATTTTTCGCAGACACTGGACATTATCATCCTTGAGGACAACCTCTACATGCAGGTGAGCGATGTTCAGCCTGAGGATGTCGTCGCGCTGCTCCCCGCAGGTTGGGTGAACCTGACGGAAAATCCCGACGCATTCCCCGGCGCGGAACTGATGAACGGCGATCAGTACATCAGCCTCTTCACCAGTGCCATGAATTTCCTGCTGACCGAGGATATGCTGCTGACCATTGACGAACTCGAGAGCGAAACCATCGAAGGCCAGACAATGCGGGTGATTGAAGTCACATTCGATCCGGCGCTGCTGCTGGATAGCGGCGCGCTGGATGGGCTGTTCAACGCCTACGATTACGCCATGCTTGGCCTAAACAACGAGGTGCTGGCCGCCACAGTGGGGCAGAACGCCCAGGTGACGACCACACTATGGCTCACACCGGAGAATGATCTCTACCGAGCCGATAGCGCGCTCAGCTTTGCGGGCGAGGTCAGCGACACCGTGAGTATTGATTCCGAAATCGGCAGTTCATTCGTCTACACCGATTTCGGTGAGCCGGTGAATATCGAAGCGCCGATCAGCTAGCGTGTACGGGTTTACAAGCGACCGTTGCCGCGCCGGTTGGCTGGCCCCAGCCCGATTGGCGCGCGCTTGTGTGCGGTGAGAAAGCCGTCCTTAGCCTCGATCTGGCGGGTCAGCGTGTCCAGCGATTCTTCCAGCAGGCTCAGCGGCAGGCCATCCATATCCTGATAGGCGGCAATCGTCAGCGCATATAACGCCACCTCGCGCACGAATGCCCCCGGTTTGCCCAGCAAACGCGGCACAATCGTCTGATGTTCCTCGCGCCACTGGTCGCCCAGGTACGCCGAGAGCATCCGCTCGACATCCTCTTCGTCGCTTAGTTCAGGGATGATGAAGATGCGATCCACACGTCCGGGGCGCTTGAGCACACGATCGTCAATGATCTCCGGGTGATTCGTGGTGGCGATCAACACCGTCCCACAGGGGTTATTCGGCGTCTCGGAGCCATCCAGCACATTCAAAAGCTGGGCTTTGGAGTCTTCATCCAGATAGGAATCGAGTTCCTCGACAATGACAATCGTCGGCATATCCGAGCTGGCCGCCATATCCAGCGCCTGATGAATCTTCCAGAACTGCGCGCCATGCCGGTTGGAGCCGGAGACATAGACAATGAAACGGCCTTTGGTCTGTGACAGACGGGCGATAGCCGAGCACAGCATCGTCTTGCCCGTACCGGGTACGCCTGCCAGCAGCAGTTTGCGGAATGGGTTGATATTCAGGCGCTGGTAGATCGCCACGCCTTTTTCAAAAAACGAGTCAATGTCCTTGAGGATGGTCGTTTTCAGTTCGGCAGGCAGGTGGACATCCTCCCACTTGACCATCGCATCGAAGGTGACATCTTTGCCGCCAACGATATAGACCTTATCCTTGTAGGCAATGGCCGAGCGAGAAATGCGGCTGCATTCTTCTTCAAACTCCAGCCAGCGGTCGGCATATTCCGGCGGCAGACAGGCCATCCCCATCATATCAATGCCGACGTTATCGTCATCAATCCAATCGGAGGCCACCAGCACTTCAAAGCCCGTGCCATCCTCTTTTTCAAACTTAAACAACAGCGCGCCTGTGCGGTATGCCGGTTTATCTTCCAGATAGGTGATAAACGTCGGGATCGTCTCACAGGGGTAGGACTCGTAGCCTGCGTAAACGAAGCCCTCACCGACCGCAAAGCGCGGCGTTACATGCGCCAGCGCAGTCAGGTTGCAGCACGCAGAACGAGTCAGCACCGTAATCCGCTCTGTGGGTTGCTGTGGCAGATAAGCCTCCTCAATCCAGCGACAGAGCTTTTCATGAATGGTTACGGTGTTTGAACGCATTTTCACCAGCCTCATCTCAAATCTTCGGTTACGTTTTAACATGGGTCGTACGGGCTATTGTAACGTGCCTCCACGCTTCCATGTAGCCCCACGTTTAGGGGGAGGTGAATCTTTGCTTTTGGCACCCATCCGAGGTTTGACCCCACGATGTGCTTTGCGGTAAACTAACGCTGTATCAAACCACTTTGATTACCTGGCCCTGATGCTGGCATGGCAATCACCGGGACACACATCCCGCGATTATAAAAACTGTTTCTAACCGCCCCAGGCGCGACTGGGTGTATGGGGCTGGTTCCCTGCGGAGGTTTTAATGGCAAAACCCAATAAAGAAACACTGCTCGAATGGTATCGACAAATCGTACTCATTCGTCTGTTCGAAACCAGATGTGACGAGTTGTACCAGGACAAGAAGATCACAGGTGTTTACCTGCATCTTTACAGCGGTCACGAGGCAGTCGGTGTTGGCGCTTTAGGCGCGCTGAACCCTGATGATAACGTGATTACCGCTTACCGTGATCATGGTATTGCCCTGGCGCGCGGCATGGATCCCAACGCGATCATGGCCGAGATGATGGGCAAAAAGACCGGCGTCAGCGGTGGCAAAGGCGGCTCGATGCATCTCGCCAGCCGTGAAAAGTACTTCTGGGGCGGTTATGCAATCGTCGGCGGCCACCTGCCGCTGGCCGCAGGCATCGCCCTCGAATCCCACTACAACGACACAGGCGCGGTGACACTCTCATTTATCGGTGATGGGGCCAGCAATAACGGCTATTTCCACGAAGCCCTGAACATGAGTGCCATCTGGGATCTGCCCGTCATCTGGGTGATCGAGAACAATCTGGTCGGCATGGGGACGCGTGTCGAGGTGGCCTCTGGTCAGCCTGAGCTGCACAAACGCGCCATCGCTTACGGCATGAAAGACATGGGCCGCGTCGATGGTCAGGACGTGGTGGCAGTCCATGAATGTGTGCTGGAAGCCGCCGAGTATGCCCGCAAGAATGGACCGGTGCTCATCGAAGCGATGACCTACCGCTATAAAGGTCATGGGGTTTCCGACCGCACCTATGACATCCGCTTCCAGGAAGAGCTTCAGGAATATATGGAGCACAAGGACCCGATCGGTATCCTGCGCAAACGGCTGGTCGATAATTACAAGAACATCGAGCCACAACTTGAGCAAATTGAAAAAGAGGCTGAAAAGGTGGTCGAAGATGCAACCGAGTACGCACTGAGCAGCCCGGTGCCTACTTACGAAGACCTGATCAGCAACGTGTACGTAGAGGAATAAGCACGATGGCAGATAAAAATGTCCCCATGCGCGAGGCGCTGCGCAGCGCGCTTTACGAGGAAATGAAACGCGACGAACGCGTATTCATCATGGGTGAGGAAGTTGGCGAGTGGCAGGGTACGCACCGCGTTACCCGTGGGCTGCTGGAGGAATTCGGCGCGAAACGGGTGCGCGATACCCCCATCAGCGAGATGGCGATTGCGGGCGTGGCAGTCGGCGCGGCGATGGCGGGTCTGCGACCGGTCGCGGAGATGATGACGATTAACTTCGCCTTCCTGGCTCTGGATGCCATCGTGAACCATGCCGCCAAAATCCACTATATGTTCGATGGTCAATTTACCGTGCCGCTGGTGATTCGCGCCGCTTCTGGCTGGGGCAACCAGGCAACCGCCACCCACAGCCATACACCGGAGCCGATTTTCGCTCATTTCCCCGGCCTGTATGTCGCCTGCCCCTCGACCCCACGAGATGCCAAAGGCATGCTCAAGGCGTCGATCCGCAGCGAAAATCCGGTGCTGTTTACCGAGAGCATCGCCCTTTATCCCAAGCCGGGGCCAGTGCCGGACGATGAGGATTTCCTGCTGCCGATTGGCAAGAGTGATGTCAAGCGCGAAGGCAAGGATGTCACGCTGGTGAGTTATGCGCGTGGTGTGGAATGGTCCCTGCAAGCGGCGGATGCCCTGGCAAAAGAGGGCGTCGAGTGCGAGGTGATCGACCTGCGCTGGCTGCGTCCGCTGGATATGGACGCGGTGTTCGAGAGCTTCAAGAAAACCAACCGCTGCGTGGTGGTTGAGGAATCGCTGCCGCACTACAGCTTCGGCAGTGAAGTCGCCGCGCAGATTCAAGATCATATGTTTGATTATATGGACGCCCCCATCA
>JAIOHN010001014.1 GCA_019912985.1 Anaerolineae bacterium
GTCAATAACCCCGGCAGTATCAGCGTCAATCTCCGCTCCGGCCCAGGTACTGATTTCCCACCCGTTGCCGGGCTGCCTAATGGTACGATAATGGCAGCGTTGGGGCGGGATGCAACCAGCAGGTGGCTTTATGTCGAAAACGCGCGCTACGCAGGGTGGATTTTTGCCAACCTCACGACATTAAACGCCGATCCACTTTCGCTACCGCTTCGCACAAACTAACCACCAAATCGTTTATAGACAGCGGGTAAGGTTCCTTATCCGCTGTTCATCTCCACAAAACCCACCGCTGGTTGGTGAAATTACATTTGCCAAACTTAATTATTTATTGATAAATAATGTAATATGGCTAACACAGAATTCTACTTTATCCGGCAACAACCCAAATCGGAAGTAAAAGTTTGTTAGGTAATGGCAAAGTCGGAAACGTAAAATGTAACTATTCCGTGGATTCTTACGTGAAATCCACCTTTATTGTAATAGTCCGGCCAGACTGGAAACCCGCGCAAACAACAGGAATAAGACGATGAAATTACTTTTAGAAGGACTGTACGAGCGCATCCGTCGCAATCGCGTCCTTTATTTGTTGGTGTCTGCGCTTGTTGATGCTGCGATTATGATCATCGCTTACGCGACAGCCTTTTCAGCACGGGCCTTTATCACCCCAATTGAATACGATAAGGGTTTCCGCCTGATCCTCTTCGACATCGCCCTGACCATCGCCATCTTTTATATTCTCGGCATCTACCATCGCATCTGGTCACGCACCAGCGGCCACGGTATGACGATTATTATTCAGGCCGTGTTTCTCACCTCGTTTATCACGGTCATCCTCAGCGCCATTCAACTGCCGCGCCCGCTGCCGCTCAGTATCGTCCTGTTAGCCAATTTGCTCTCATTAAGCGGCTTTATCGCCGTGCGTTACCGGTCGCGTCTCGTCAGCGGGTTAGGCTGGCGCTGGAATGCCATCTGGAAGCAAAAATTTCCCGAAATCTCGACGCGCGTACTAATCATCGGGGCAGGGCAGTCCGGCCAGGAAATGGCGCTGCGGCTGCGCCACCGGTCGCCGGGGAATTATTACACGGTCGTCGGCTTCGTGGATGATGACGTGCAAAAAGTGGGGATGTATGTCGAGAACTGCCAGGTACTTGGGCATCGTTCCGACATCGCCTATCTGGTCGAAAAATACAAAGTTGACCTGATTATTGTCGCCATTCACAACATTTCTGGCCCGAATTTCCGTGATATTCTCACGCACTGTGAATCGACGAAGGCGCGGATTAAAGTCGCGCCTGATCTTTTCGCGTCCGTGGACTCCGATGACACCGGCACACTCCTGCGCGATGTTCAGCCAGAGGACCTGCTTGGCCGTTCGCCCATCAGCCGTCATGAAAGTGTGGATCTCAGGCCGGTGATGAATCGGGTGGTGTTGGTGACCGGCGCAGCCGGGTCCATCGGGTCTGAGCTGGCACGCCAACTGCCCTCATATAACCCAACCAAGCTGCTGCTGCTGGATTCCAACGAAAGCGGCCTGCACGATCTCTACATTCACCTGCAAGCCAAGCATCCCAATGTCGAAATTCACCGCATCCTGGCGGATATTACCGTGCGACCTGCGCTGGAAAAGGTTTTCAAGTCATATCGCCCGCAGATCGTGTTCCACGCAGCCGCTTATAAACACGTGCCGATTTTGCAGAACTATCCTGATGAGGCCGTGCGCGTCAACATCGGCGGCACGCGCAACGTGGCTGAACTGGCGCAGCATTATAAGGCTCAGCGCTTTGTGCTCATCTCGACCGACAAAGCGGTCAACCCTTCCAGTGTGATGGGTGCCAGCAAACGAATCTGCGAATTGATGGTCCAGTCGCTGGCGCAGCGCGAGGACAATCAGACGATTTATACCTCTGTCCGTTTTGGCAATGTCCTGGGCAGCCGGGGGAGTGTGGTCGTCACCTTCAACGAGCAGATCACCAGCGGTGGGCCGGTCACAGTGACGCACAAGGATATGACCCGCTACTTCATGACTATCCCGGAAGCGGTGAACCTCGTCATTCATGCGGGCTGCATGACCAAAGGCGGCGAAGTCTTTCTGCTCAAGATGGGCGAAGTGGTCAAGATTGTTGATCTGGCCGAGCGGATGATCCGGCTGCGTGGGCTGCGACCCTACCAGGACATCAAGATCAATTTCACTGGCATCCGTCCTGGCGAGAAGATGCACGAGCAGCTCTACGACGGTGCTGCCGAAAGCGCCAGCGAAACCGAGCATCCCGGCATTATCCAGTTGAGCGGGCGCAACCAGGAATATGATGGGGTTGAGCTGATGGCCTGGGTCGATTATCTGCTGGCGCATGGCCTGGACGCCGACAAAAATGCGTTGTTCCAATTGCTGTGGGGCATGACCCCCAACGAGAAATACGCCATCATGGAAAGCCTGACATATATCGAACCCACCGCAGCGGATACAGCCGCCGCTCCGATCAACGCCAGCGCGGTTCGTGCCGCCCCAGCGCTCAAGATCGAGCAGAGTCAATCCCATGCATCGACCGCTTCATAGGGGTAAAAATGAATCCTACTCAGTCACCACGTGAAGAGACTCCAGTACTGCACGCCAGCAACGGCCATGCGGCTGTTGTGTCGCCAGCGGTACCGCTGACCAAAGTTCGCATCGAACCGGCGCGCGGTTGGGTCTCTCTGCGACTCGACGAACTCTGGAGTTACCGCGAGCTGTTGTTTTTCCTGACCTGGCGCGATGTCAAAGTGCGCTATAAGCAGACGATCCTGGGCGCGTCCTGGGCCATCATCCAGCCATTTTTCACCATGATCGTATTCAGCCTGTTCTTTGGCCGGTTGGCGGGCATTCCCTCCGATGGCATCCCGTACCCGATCTTCAGCTACGCGGCACTGGTCCCCTGGACATTTTTCGCCAACGGCCTCACACAGTCCTCGAACAGCCTGGTCAACAGCTCGAACCTCATCAAGAAGGTTTATTTTCCACGGCTGGTCGTGCCGATCGCCAGTGTCGTGGCCGGGTTGGTGGACTTTTTGCTGGCGTTCGCCGTGCTGCTGGTCATGATGGTGTTCTACGGCGTGAGCCCCTTCAACCGCCCGATTGATGTGCCATTTCTCATGCCCGCAGGCATCGAACTCACCAGCTATATCTACGGCATTACTTACAATGTGCTGTTTTTGCCCTACTTTTTGCTGATGGCACTGACCACCGCGCTGGGAATCGGTCTGTGGCTTTCCGCCATGAATGTGCAGTTCCGTGACATCCGTTATCTGGTGCCATTTATGGCGCAAATCTGGATGTTCGCCACACCGATTGCCTATCCCAGCAGCCTGCTTGACGAACCCTGGCGCACTATTTATGGCATTAATCCGATGGCCGGGGTGGTGGAGGGCTTCCGCTGGGCGTTGTTGGGAACCAATACCGCACCGGGGCCAATCATCATTGTGTCATCCATTGTGGCGCTGCTGCTGTTGGTGAGCGGCGCATTCTACTTCCGCCGCATGGAAAAGACGTTTGCGGATGTGGTGTAACAAAGATTGGGAAGAGACTGAATGAGTGATCTTGCAGTTCATGTAGAAGGATTAGGCAAAGAATATCACATCGGCGGGATGAGGAAGGTCAAATTCCGCACGATGCGTGATACCATCGCCGATGCCGCCAAAGCCCCTTTTCGCAAAGCGATCGGGCTGATGCGCGGCCAGGCGACCAGCGCCGCCGGGCTGAACGAATCGATGTGGGCGCTGAAGGATGTCTCATTTGATGTGCGCCAGGGTGAGGTGATCGGCGTGGTGGGGCGCAATGGCGCGGGCAAAAGCACGCTGCTTAAGATCCTCTCGCGCATTACCACCCCGACCGAGGGCTACGCCGAGATTTACGGGCGCGTAGGATCGCTGCTGGAAGTCGGCACCGGCTTCCATCCAGAGCTGACCGGACGCGAGAACATCTATCTCAACGGCGCGATTTTAGGCATGGCGCAGCATGAGATCGACCGCAAATTCGATGAGATCGTCGCCTTTGCCGAGGTCGAGAAATTTATCAACACGCCGGTCAAGCATTATTCCAGCGGCATGGGGCTGCGGCTAGGGTTCGCTGTCGCCGCGCATCTGGAGCCGGAAATTCTGGTCGTAGATGAAGTACTGGCGGTGGGTGATGCTGCCTTCCAGAAGAAATGCCTGGGCAAGATGAGCGAAGTCGCCAACGAGGGGCGGACCGTGCTGTTCGTCTCGCACAATATGGCGGCGGTGGCGTCGTTATGCACCAAGGGGATGCTGCTCAACTTCGGGCAGGTCGTCACCATCGGCGATGTCAGCGACGTAATCAACGCCTATATGGATATGGGCGCAGAAGCCTCGAAAATCCCGCTGGGAGAGCGCACCGACCGCCGTGGCAATGGCCGCCTGCGCTTCACCAACATCAGCTTCCTGAACGAGCGCGGCGAGGAAACCGGTGCTGCTATCTCCGGCGGCCCGCTGACGATTATCCTCGATTACGAGACCAATGACGGCAAAAAAGTGCGCGATGTCGATGCTTACATCGCCTTTTACGGCTCATTTGGCGAGCTGCTGTTCGTGACTCATGTGCGTGTGGCGCGCGGCGCGTTTGAAGAAGTGCCGCCGAAGGGCAAGATGGTCTGCCATATCGACAAGTTCCCGCTGGTTTCCGGGTATTACCGTTACAGCATTGAGGTCGGTGTCGCGCCGGATTACCTCATGGATGGCATCGACGACGCGGGCAACCTGTATGTCGAGCCAGGCGATTTCTATGGCACGGGGTATCTGCCGCTGCGCCAGCATCAGAAAGCGGTGATGGTCGAGCATATGTGGGAAGTGCTGTCCGCCGATGAACCAGTCAAGGTGCCGACAGCGGCACCCGTGAAC
>JAIOHN010001015.1 GCA_019912985.1 Anaerolineae bacterium
AGGCTTCATCGGCTGTGATGATGTGCGTCAATCGCGTACCTGGCTGCCGGAGGAGATTACGACTTTTCGCATTATCGCAGAAGCTTATGCACGTGTACTCGAAGATCAAAAGACGCAGAATCTGCTGATTGACGCGCGAGATGAGGCGCTGCGCATTGCGAAATCGCGGACACAGTTTGTTGCCAATATGAGCCATGAGATCCGCACACCGATGACCGGTGTGCTGGGGATGCTGGAACTATTACGAGAAAGTGACCTGGACGAAGATCAACGGGAATTTGCGAACGAAGCTTTTGATAGTGCTCGCCATTTGCTCACCATCATCAACGAGATTCTGGATTTCTCGAAATTGGATGCCCAGCAGGTTGTGCTTGAATCAGCTGTGGTGGACCTGCGTGCGATTGCGAATGAAGTCAGAACCACCTTAATGCCGCAGATTGCCCATAAACCATTGAGGATTGAAGTGGATATTGATGCAAGCGTCCCCTATCATGTGATTGGGGATGAAACGCGGCTGCGGCAGGTACTGATGAACCTGGCCGGGAATGCCGTCAAATTTACGCATGAGGGTGACATCACGATCCACATTAGTGTGCTGGATGTTGCAGAAAATCAGGCGCGGCTGCAATTTGAAGTGAACGATACGGGTATCGGCATTACCTCAGAAAGCCTGGAACGGATTTTTGATAGTTTCACGCAAGCAGATGGGGCGATCACTCGTAAATATGGCGGTACAGGACTGGGTTTAGCCATCACCAAGCAACTGGTTGAATTAATGGATGGGAGCATCAGTGTATCAACCACACTCAACGAGGGAAGCACGTTCAGTTTCTCTTTAACGTTACCAATCGTGAACTCCACATGGAGTGAAGAACAACTGGCGGAGCACTTTAAGGCACTGAAGGCACTTATCCTCGACCCCAATAAGACAGCGCGTTACGTTTTGGCAAATCAACTGCGAAATCTGGGGGTGCAAGTTGTAGAAATGGATGGACTGGATGAACTACTGACAGCCCAGGACAAGCCGTTGTTCGATACAATCTTCTTGCCTTTTTTAATGGTATCAGCCCATCCTGGTTACAAGCGCTCGTTGCGAAAGATCATTTCAAAAGAACAGGTGCAGCTCATCGTTTACTATGGCGATGAAGAAACATCCATCGGTGTGAGATTACAGGACGATGAGGTCTACCTGAAACGACCAATCGCGCTTTCGAATCTTTACAGCCTGCTGCTCAATGCGAATCATACCAGTGATACCCCTGTGGCTGTTCCTGCTGCGCAATCGAACACGGTCACGGGTCGCGTCCTACTGGCAGAAGATTACACGCTGGGTGCTCACCTTGTCGAACATGCATTGGTCGATACAGGTATTCAATTGGATGTGGTGGATAACGGGTTAAAAGTGTTGCAGCAGCTGGAAAACCATGATTACGATCTCATTCTCATGGATATGCAGATGCCGGTGATGGATGGTCGGGAAGCCACGCGCCGGATTCGGGAAGCAGACACGCCTTACCACAATATCCCTATCCTGGCTTTGACCGCCCGGGTAATGGCTGAAGAGCAGTCAGATTATGAAGAACTTGGTATTGATGGGATCATTAGCAAGCCATTTTCACCTATCGAGCTACGCGATACCGTTCAACGATGGCTTGCACAGGCAGCAAATGACGAGGTTAGCGCGCCGGAAGATGACTAGTAACCAGATCTCGTAATTCCTGAGTACTGAACGGTTTATAGAGAAAGCCAGCTGCCCCGACACTTTTTGCACGCTCCCTGTCATGCAGTTCATTACGGGCAGTAAACATGATCTTCGGCACTGCAGAAATATTGGCGATTTCGTTTAGACGTTTGATGACCTCGAATCCATCAATATCAGGCAGGTTAATATCGACGAGGATGACATCAAAGTGTTCTTGCTGTGCTAGTGCCAAGGCCTCGAATCCATCCACAGCGCCGACGGTTTCAACATCTATTGATTTCAGCGTATGGCTCACAATCCGCCTGGTCACACTGGCATCATCTATAACAAGCACTCTGGCAACCACCTCAAAATCCTCCTAAAGCCTTCGATAGTGTCCAGCGATTTCCAGTGGACAACCGCTCGTAGTCAACCTGATCAAATACCTGATGGATAATATATAATCCTATGCCTTTTTCTGGAATATCCATTAAATCAGGGAGAGCAATTTGCTCAGGCGGCGTGTAACCATTCGGTGCTTGATCCTGAACTAAAATATCCAGCGTGTTATTTTTCCACCCCCACTCCAGGTGAATATCGCCCTGTGTGCCTGCGTAGCCATGCTCAACGATATTGACACACAGCTCTTCAATTGCCAGCAGCAGGGTAACGCGACTGTCATTTGGTAGAGAATCGAATACAGTCTCCAATTGAACGATAAAATCGGATACCGCTTTCAATGTTGCGGGGAGGGAATGAGTCTGTCGCATGTCCATCCTGCTATCGGTAAACCACCACGACGAGTGTTTGATCATCTCTAAGATCTTCTTGTTGATTGATTTTCTGTGCTACAGCAACAATATGTTCAATAAATGTATCAGCACTATTTACATCGTCGGGGGCACAATTTTGCAAACCTTCGGTCCCCCACCACCCTTCGTTGGTTTCAATCTCGCTAAAGCCATCGCTGTAAGTCGCGATGAGATCCTGTGGTTGCAAGATTAATTCCTCTGTTTGCGGGCTGAATTCAGGCATCACACCGACCGGTGGCACACTGGCGGTCACCTGAAGCCACGCTTTCTTTTGCCGAACCAGAATTGGCGGGTGTCCAGCATTAGCAATTTCCACGTGACCGCTGGTCGGTTCCAGTGTGATAATTGCCACAGTTGCCATAAGATCAGTCCGGGTACAAACCTCATAAAACTCATCATTAATCATGTTAAGGATCTTTGCAGGACTCAAACACATGTGCAGCCCCACTCTGATAGCGGCATGGAAAGAAACTGCAACCAGCGCCGCAGGCAGCCCTTTACCTGCTACGTCCAGAATGAACCAGGCCAGTTTGCCATCTGGTTGTTCTATCCACCCCCACGCATCCCCACCGACTTCCTTCGCGGGTTCCCAGTAGGATGCCAATTCCAGTCTCTGCATCTGCGGATAATGGATTGGTTGTAGTGAGCGCTGAATCATACTGGCAATTTGCATTTCCTGTTGCGCTTTCGCCTCACGTTCACGGCTGCGCGCGAGTTGGGTGGCGACCACCTGGCTGGCGACACGATCTGCCATGCGGCTGATAATCCGCCAATCCGCCGCATTGAACAGGCGTTTTTCATTTCGCGTCCCAACTCCAATCGCACCGATGATCTGCTCACGTGTTGTAATTGGTACAAAAATCCAGTGAATTACTTCCCCAATGGGAGAGCGATCACTTTGCCACTGAAAGACCTCACCAATTTTGACCTCAGTTTTGAGCGATTGCTGAAGCACCGGTTGTAGAACCACGTCCTCAGGGACGGGATACCACTCTTCATTCTCAAATAGGAAAACACCACCTACCTCAGTATCAGCAGCGGCGATGGTTGCCTGGATGATGATCGTGATATCCTGTGCGGATTCCGTCTGCTGCGGTGCGCTCTGTAAAAATGGAACCAGTTGATCCCAGGCATGCGTCAACTCAGCAGTCATTTCATCTAATTCTTGCTCCAATTCTAGAATGCGCCGCTGAAGGTTCTCACTGTCTTCTATCGGAATCGGCACTTGATGGCTCCTCCCTGACTTGTTTGCCGCATTTCTATTGCAACCACCCCATGATTAGTACCCTGCGCTCCTGTTCATTATATTGGACTTCAGTCGTGGTTCGCGTTAAAGACTGGCTGACAGACGAATTATTCACTAATTTAACAAAACGGGATCGTGACGCTAACTGTTGTGCCAATATCCACCTGGCTTTCAAGATGAACCGAACCATCATGTAAATCTGTCGCCTGTTTAACAATTGCCAGCCCTAATCCGGTACCGGATATGTCACGCACATTTGAACCACGGTGAAATGCCTCAAACATACAATCCAACTCCTCTTCTGGAATACCTCGGCCCTGATCTTGAACCGATAGACTCCAACAGTCACTAGACTTATCCAGTACAACATGCACTTGACTTCCTTGAGATGAATACTTGACGGCGTTGGAAATCAGGTTGGAGGCGATTTGCCGTAGCAGGCGTGGGTCCGCCTTGCTGGTATCATCGAAGTGAGCCTCGTAAAATATCGAATGAGTTTTTCCATAGATCGTCTGGAACTCACCTGCGATGCGCTGAAAAAATTCGCTCAGGGCTAGTGGTTCCGGTCGGAAATCCAAATTATCCGTTTCCATCTGAGCAATCATGAGCATATCATCCAGCATTTGGAGAAGTTGTTGTACAGATGCTTCGATACGATTCGTATGATCCTGACGTTGTTCATCACCCATGCGATCAGCATACTTCTGCATCAGTATGTTAGAGGATCGGATAACGGTAAGTGGATTGCGAAAATCATGCGAAAACATCGCAATCAACTTGGTCTTGAGCAGGCGCTGTTCGCGCTCATACTCTAATGCTTGCTGCCACTGACCGACCTCACGTAAGTGCTTCTCTTCTTGAGCAGCCTTTTTGCCAAGGCGAATTTCGATTGCTTCAAGGAGTTCCTGGCGGGTAAAAGGTTTGGTGATGTAGTCGTCTGCGCCTAAGCTCATCCCCTGTCGCATATCTTCGTGCGCGGTACGAGCCGTGAGGAAGATGAACGGCGTATCCACAGTGAGGGGATTCGAACGCATTTCTAAAAGCACGCCGTACCCATCGAGGTGTGGCATCAGCACATCAGAGATCACCAGATCGGGCTGATGCTGAAAAGCAGCCTCCACCCCTGCCCTGCCGTCCGCAGCGTTAATTACTTCATAATCTTCCAGCGTTAACCACTCTGTGATCTCCTGTCGGAGGATAGTCTCATCGTCAATGACCAGTATTTTCGTCATCGTTACTTTCTCTTCTGTTGTTGATAGGAATACTTACGGTAAACGTAGTGCCGTGATCAAGCCGACTCTCGACCATAATTAGACCATCGTGGAGTTCCACCGCTTCCTGGGCAATAACTAATCCCAACCCTGTGCCGGAGACAGTTCCGACATTTGTACCACGGTGAAAAGGCTTAAACAGGTGTTTTAAATCGGCTTCAGAGATGCCAATCCCTTGATCACTCACCTTTATCATCAGCGTGTTATCTGCATAGTCCAGCGTGATCCCGATGGGATGGTTGGATGGTGAGTATTTCACTGCGTTGGATATGAGGTTGTTAATGATCTGATGCATCAATCGCTCATCGAGTTCCGCCTGCGGCAATGTTCTGTTGCAGGTATAAATCAACGGGTTTGTGATGTCGGGGCGGCTTTCAAATTCATCAATGATATTCCGACAAAATGCATCAAGATCAAGCGCCACAGGTTGGAATTGAACACGTCGTGCCTGAACCCGCGCCAGTTGCAACACATCTTCCATCATGACTTCCAGACGGGCCACCTGATCCTGTATTTTAGCCAGGCGCTCATCAATCTGATTGGCTGACAGTTTTTGCCAGTAGGCACGCAGTGTTTCGGTGACAGCCAGGATAGACGCCAGCGGCGTGCGAAATTCATGTGAGGTCATCGAGACAAAGCGAGACTTTAGCTCACCCAGTTCTTTTTCCTTCTCCAGATTTTCCTTTAATGATTGTTCGGCTTCTTTGAACGATGTGATGTCGGACGCTACGACCAGCAAACGATCATAATCTCCGGCAGGATTCTGAAGTGGGATCTTGTTGGTCCGGTAATGCCGCCCCATCACGCGCTCTTCAGGGATAAAAAGCGGTTGACCCTGCGCTAATGCTTTCTGATCAGCCTGGGCAAAATTCCTGGTTTCATCGGAATGCGGATTAAAGTCGGTATCTGTTTTACCCACCAGCTCCGCTGTTGTACTGCCGTAAATTTTCGCGGCGGCTTTGTTCACCAATTGGAAACGACCATGCTGGTCTTTCACCACAATGATGTCAGGGACGGTGTCGATGACCAACTGAAGGAAATCACGTTGTCCACGTAGGGTCTCCGCAGCCTGTTTACGTTCGGTAATATCTTGATTGACGATAATTGCACCGATGATATTTTGCTCAGAATCACGGAGAGGAACTGCCGAATTGGTGATAATTTTGCGAGTGCCATCAAAACATTCAATCTCCAACTCTTCATTGAGCGATGTTTCGCCCTTTGTGATGGCACGCGCCACCGCCCATTCCTCTGGTTCAACTGGTTTACCGGTCTCAAGCCACCAGGCTTTATAAACCCCATAGCTTTCCGGCCCTACGTATTGAGCGCCGGCCCAAATTTGCTCACCTGACGGATTACCGAGCGTGATAAGACCATTTTCATCAGTCACCCAAACCCCAACTGGCAGCAGTTCCAGCACAGTACGCAAGAGTGCTTCGCTATTTCTGATCGCCTCTTCAGCTCGCTTACGCTCTGTCACATCACGGGAAACCATGATAAACCCGAGCAGATCCTTCTGATCTTCTGACCAGAGAACTTTTCCGGTGGTTTCCAGCCAAATATAGTGATTATCCTTATGGCGAGCACGAAAAGTAATTGATTCTGGTGGGGCATCGGGTGCAAGCACGGCCTGCTGCCGCTCGATAACGTAAGAAAGATCATCCGGGTGAATG
>JAIOHN010001016.1 GCA_019912985.1 Anaerolineae bacterium
GTATGCGGCTCTCAAGCGCGTTGGAACCGTCAAACCAGGTCGTCATCATCGGCGGGAACAGCAATGCCTTTGTGCCAATGGTCGATTGGGAAGACATTGTGCTGCCAGCGCAGTTGAAGAGCGAGATTGTAGAAGATGTAGAATCGTTCTTCCGCAAGGGAATCGATGTCTATCGCCGCCTGAATCTCAAGCCGTTCCGTAAGCTGCTGCTGGCCGGGGTGCCGGGAACAGGAAAGACCATGATCTGCAATGCGCTGGCGAAGTGGGCGTTGAACGAGGGTTATCTCGTTATCTATGTATCCAGCGCGCAGCGCCGCCAGGGCGACCCGTATGGCTCGACCTTTGCTAAGATCGAACATGCACTGTCTGTGGCTGCTTACTCACAGTATCCAGCGCTGATTATGCTGGAAGAACTGGATGCGTACCTGCACCCGGAGGAGAAGGCGCTGGTGTTGAATGTGCTGGATGGCTCGGAAGCGTCGATCAACGACAAGGGAACATTGCTGGTGGCAACCACCAACTATCCCGAAGCGATTGACGAGCGTGTGCTCAAGCGTCCGGGCCGGTTGGATCGCATTTTCATCATTCCCGAGACACGCGGCGAGGTGGATGCCGAAAAGATGCTGCAGCAGTATTTGGGGGATGTGTGGCGCGACGAACATGCTGCCCTGGTGCCTCAATTAGTCGGCTATCCGGGCGCGTTCATCCGCGAAGTGGCGGTCTATGCACTGACGCAAATGGCTTACGACGATTTGATGGAACTGCCCTACCCATTGTTAGAGCGTTCCTTCCACAACCTGAAGTCGCAGATCGACGCACGTGACGACTTCCTCAAGCAGCGTGTCGCGCAGCAAACCACCAACGGCCATCAATAAAAATCAGGGGCGACTTTACTGTCGCCCCTGTGATTCCTACGCTTTTACATACTCGCGCGAAACCACTTCGCCGTTTTTCAGGAAAGGAATGGCCTGCGCCCACAAGGCGCTGCCATCCTGGTTCATAATTGGTTCAGCGGAGTACTGGGCCAGATAGCTGCGGCGCATTTTGCTGGTGGTGTTGGTGCCACTGCGATGAAATGTGCGGCTGGAAAAGACGACGACACTGCCCGCTGGAACAATGGCCGGAACCCCTGGTTCATCACCGTGATAACCAACTTTATCGTTGCTGCCTTCCTCGACGGTATGGTCGAAAAGATCGTCAGATGTCATCCCGGCACTTTCATAAGGCAGCACATAGACGGTGCCATTCTCGATGGTCATATCATCCAGCGCACACCAGCAGGAGAGGTAGGGGCGGTGATAATGACCGACATAACCTGAGTCCTGATGCCAGCCAAATTTCATGCCGACTTCTGCGGCTTTCACCACATACTGCTCATTAAACAGATAGGCATCATCGCCCAGGGTTGCGCGGCAGACATCAGCCATCAGATCGCTGAAAAGGAAGCTGCTGATAATGGGGCTTTCATCGCCACGATTGCTGATGAAATAACGCTTTTTATAGTGATTGATCCCCAGCACTTCAACGCCTTTGGCTTCCATCTCAGCATTGTACTTGTCGATATAGCGCTGGCATTCATCGCGCAGCCCTTCAAGCTGCGCCTCGGTCATCACACTTTCCAGAATGAAATAACCCTGTTTACGATACTGTTCCTTTTGCGCTTCACTGATCTGCATAGCCACTCCCTTTTTTTGTTTTTCCAACTCTATCATAATCCAAACAATTCATGCCACGAAGCGGACTCATAATGGCCCCATCACCCATATGACTGCGGTATAATGCATGTTTTCTGTATAAAGTACGCGGCCATGATCGATACAGATCACAATTCTTTTCCAATTGTTATTATCGGTGCAGGGCTGGCGGGATTAACCGCTGCGGCCCATCTGGCGGAGCGGGGAATCGCGCCGCTGGTGCTAGAAGCCGACCAACAGTGGCCGGGGGGACGACTCTCCGGTGGCGAACCGGTGACACTGGAACATCAGGGCTGCTGCTGGACCTTCAGCGACGAACATGGCATCCATGCCATTTGGGGTGGGTATAGCAATCTGCGCGCGACCCTGGAGCGCTTCACCAACACGCGCCTGATTCCTTCCCCTGGCGAAGAATGGATCAACCGCTGGCGTCGCGAGGTGCGGGTGATCGAGGCCGGGAACGCGATACGCTCTCGTTGGATTCCAGCACCTTTTCACTACTTGCAGCTTCTATTCCATCCAGGCATCTGGCAGACCATAACCCCGCTCGATTTTCTATCGCTGCCGGGTTTTCTCTTCAGTATGCTGTGGACGGTGGGCTTCGACCCACTGCGCGAACAATCCGCGCTCGATGGGCTAACCATGGACGATTATTTTCACCTGTGGACGCCCAATCTCAAAGCGACATTCGTTGGGCTGGCGAATAATCTACTGGCGGCACCATCCGAGGAAATCAGCCTGACCGCACTGATTGCGGCGCTGCGCTTCTATACCATCATGCGGCGTGATGCCTGGACCATGCAATACTTCCCCGCGCCACCGCATGACTGCCTGCTCACGCCATTGATTGAGCGCATCGAGCAAAGCGGTGGACAGGTGCTTTACGGCGTGACAGCCACCCGATTAGAGCGGCAGTCTGAAGGTTGGCGTGTGGTCGCCGAGGATGCCAGGGCGCAGGGTTTGCGCTCACTGCACGGCGACCATATCATTCTGGCGATGCAGCCCCCGGCAGCACAGCGCTTGCTCAGAATCAGCCTGGACACTCACCCCGAAGCAGCGTCCATCGTTTTCCCCGGCGCAGTCCGCAACGCCACCATCCGCCTGTGGTTTGATCGTGAGCCACGTCCCGGCACGCCGGGCGGGATGTTCACAGGTGATTTTCTGCCGGATAATTTCTTCTGGCTGCACCGGCTATATGATGATTTCGGGACCTGGTCTGCCGAGACCGGCGGCAGTGCGATTGAGGTTCACCTGTACACGGGGAAAAATATCCTGGAACAGCCGGATAATGTACTCCTGATTCAAACGCTGGATGAAGTCCAGCGGGCATTTCCAGAGCTGCGAGGCCATCTCATCCATCACACCATTCGCCGCAACAGCTTGAATCACAGCCGGTTCCGCGTGCCAACTCGCAGCAGTTTATGGCTGGAAACGCCGTGGCCGGGGATCACTGCCTGTGGGGACTGGATTGGTTATGACACACCGTCGTTCTGGATGGAGCGTTCTGTCACGACTGCGATTGCAGCGGCCAACCGGGTGCTGACTGCGCAGGGATTAGAACCTTTTCCGCTACAGAATCCACCACCAGCCGAGCCATTCGCGCGCGGATTAGGCGCGGCAGTAGGCGCTTTTCGAGCGACTATTGGGCGGGGCGTTGTCGCCACCGCCCGCAGAATGCGTCGATCTTAGAGCAACCCCGCCTTGTCAATATCGGCATAATCGCAGGCCAGTTCGCGCCAGGCACGCCCCAAACGCCGGAAACCCTCTTCGATCTCCGCCGGTTTCTGCGTGCTGATGTTGATGCGCAGACGGTGGCTGCCGCAGCTATTGGTGTAGAAAACACTGCCGATAGCATATGCGACGCCCATCTGCACAGCGGTGACATAAAGTTCCGCCGCGCTCGGGCCATGTTTAGGCAGATTCATCCACATATACATGCCGCCCTCCGGCACATTCCAGTGGGAGCCGGGCGGGAAATACTTGCGGGCAGCACTCACGGCCGCATCCCGGCGGCGCAGCAGTTCACGGGTGTTGCGCTCCAACTGCTGGGCCAGCACACCGCTTTCCAGCATCAAGTGGATGGCACGTTGATTCAGACCGGGGGTTGAGATGTCCGCTGCATATTTCACCCGCACGATCCGCTCGTAGTGGCGGTTATCACTGATGAGATAGCCAATGCGGATGCCGGGCAGCAGCATTTTCGTAAAGCCGCTGGCGTGGATGACGATGCCGGATTCATCGAGCGCTTTCAGCGGCGGCACCGCCTCCCCCTCAAAGCGAAATTCGTGATAAACCGCGTCTTCCAGAATAGGAATATTGTAATCATTTGCCAGATTAAGTAACTGACGGCGACGATGTAACGGCATGACTGCCGCAGTGGGGTTTTGGAAAGTCGGCATCACATAAATCAGGCGCGGGTTGTTATCAATAATGTAGTTTTCCAACTCGTCCAGGCGAATACCGTCTTCATCCATGCTGATGCCATGCAGTTGGACCCGACGCGCCCGCGCGATGTCAATCATGCCGAGATAAGTCGGGTTCTCGGTGACGACCACCTCACCTTCGGAAAGCAGTGCCTGAATCACCAGATCAAGCGCCTGCTGTGTGCCGCCAGTGACCAACACCTGATCAGCATTACATTGGATACCGAGCGCGCTGACATAATCGCGGACCGCCGCCCGCAGAGGACCATAGCCTTCGCGCGCTTCATATCCCAGGGCCGCTGACCCATCACGGTCGAGCACGGCGTTCATGGCATCACGCAAACTGTGGACCGGGAAAAATTCGGTCGGTGCGGCTCCCCGGCTAAAGCTGATCACGCCCGGCTTTTGCGCCAAACGCATCATCTCACGCAGCGAGCGATCAGGCGTGCCGGGAATCTCCGGTGCCAATCCGCCGCCATTGCTATGCTGCGAGGTGGGCGGTGGTGTGCTGGTTTCGCCAGAAACAAAGGTGCCACGCCCGGCATGGGCGCTTAGATAACCCTGCGCCCGCAGCTCGGCATAGGCATTGACTACGCTAATCCGGCTGATGTTCAGCTGTCGTGCCAGATCGCGGCTGGCAGGAAGCCGGGCACCTGCGGTCAGATTTCCGCTTTCAATCTGCATCCGAATAAAACGGATCAGCTGGCGGTAAATTGGTTCTTCGCCTTCGCGGTCGAGTGGGATATTTAGATTGGTCTGGTTCAGCATGAGTTGCTCCTGGCGGGGTAACGCGCTGTGACGTGAGCCTGTACTTTATATCATAGGAAGCACTTCACATTGTACCATGTAAGTCCATATTGGTCTGCATTAAATATGACAAGTTCTTACTTTCGCACGATAGAGACTTGCCGTATCATGAAAGCAATGATTGCCTTCATACTCGGAGCCGCAAAGTCCTATGTCTGAGCTGGATGCTTTTGAAGCCAAAGTCCGTCAGAACATCAAGCAGCTTTCCTCACCCGACCCCAAACGACGCCATCAGGCTGCAACCTGGTTGGGCGAAGCGGGTGATCCCAGTGCGATTACCCGCCTCCGCCAGATATATGAAGAAGATCATGATCCAAAAGTGCGGGCCGCAGCCGCCTATTCACTGGGCATGTTCCGCGCTTTAGAAGAAGGTTTGGCCGGGCCAAATCAGGAAAAAATTGTTGTGCAGTTGGAGGACATTGCGCTCAAGGGCAAGATCGGTCGGCGTACGCGCATCTCAGTACCGTTTCTGCGCAAACTGCTGGTTGGTCTCATTGTTTCCGCACTGATTCTGCTGGCCTTTAATTTTTTGATCTGGCCGGAGATTAAAGATCAAATCAGTGTCAGCGGCTTGCTGGGCAATCGCGGCACAACCGCGAGCAACAGCAACGATGCCGATGTCAGCGGTTATTTGAATGCCTTGCAAAGTGATGTCGAGGCGCTCCGCAGCCAGTATCTCAACATTTTAGGTGGCGGCGCAATCGACTGCGCAATCGATTTCAACATGCCGACACCGCTTGATGCGAGCAGCCAGTCGGGCGTGACGGAGGTGATTGACGGTCTGAATCAAGTTCGCACGGATTTTGACAG
>JAIOHN010001017.1 GCA_019912985.1 Anaerolineae bacterium
GGGTGTGACCGCCGCTTTTGCGATTCCGGCCTGGCGTAAAGCCCGGCAGATGGATGAAGGAGGCGAGTGATGTCCTTTGCACGTGTGGCTCGAAATTTCGCTTCATTTCGCCGTGTGCCTACCCGCATCGTCATCGGGACAGCGATTGCATCAGTGCTGCTGATGATCGGCATGCACATTATGGGCCAGCCGCTTTACATGGTAGCGCTGTTCGGGCTGCTGCCCTGGTTCCCTGTGCTGATGTTTGAAAGCCTGTGGAAAGTCGAACACTACACCTGGATTGCCATTTTTGCGGTATTTACCGTACTTCAAGTCGGGCACCTGGGCGAGCATATTATGCAGGTCAGCCAACTCGTGTTGACGACCGGCACGTTAGCCTGTCCACCACCGGTTGACAGCACCGAAAACGCCAGCCGAGCGATGGCGGCGGGGCTGCGTTCGCCCCAAAGCGCGGCGACTTACTACTCATCATCGCTGGTGATAAAGCCGGATGCTGATGGCAATGAGTTGATGAGTCCGCGCGGGGATATGGTCACCGGCCCGGCGGCCTGCGGTGTTTTCGGCCAGTTAGATATTGAAATCGTGCATCTGGTGTGGGAGGTTGCTGGCTGGCTAGTGACGCTGGTGATTCTGCTGCACTATCCACGCAACAAATGGTTGTGGTTCGCGGCGTTCTGGTTGATTCTTCATACAGTCGAGCATCTTTTTATCAGCTACACCTTTTTTCTCGATCATGAAACGGCTTTTCGGGGGATGACGCAGGTTTGGGGGACACTGGCGGATGGCAACATCGTGACAGCGTTCCCGCTGGGGCGTGAGGTATCGTTGGTGCGCTTCTATAATGTCGCCGGGATCAATGGCATTTTTGCACGGGGTGGCTTATTGGGGACATTCTTGCCCGGCTTGAATCCTTACCTGCCCGCGCGGCCCTTCCTGCACTTCTATTACAACACACTGGTGACTGTGCCGACCGTGATCGGCTTTGTGATGGTCATGCGCGAAACATACGATAAGTATCTGGCGATGGCGCTGCCCCGGCTGAGTAAACGGCAGTTGATCGAAACGACTCCGCTGCTGGTTCCGCAAAAATTCCGTGCGGGTAAGGTGATTGTCGAACAGGGAGCGGTGGCGGATGCCTTCTTCGTCATCTCCAAAGGTGAGGTGGATGTATTTGAAGGTACAGGCGAGACGCAAAGAAAATTGAACCGCCTCGGTGCTGGCGATTTCTTCGGTGAGATGGCTTACATGGAAGGCGGGCGACGAACCGCGACGGTCTGCGCCGCAACCGATGTCGAGGTGATGCGGATGGATTACAACACCTTTGCCCATCTCTTGCAGCAGTCAGAGATGAGCCGCCAGGATATTGAGGCGATGGTGGCACAGCGCGCCGCAGCATTGGCGGGTGTTTGAGCAGGGTAACCAATAGGGACCATTTAAAAAGCGCTTACCTTGACAGGTGGGCGTTTTTATATGTAACTCTATTATTGTAGGCATTGTGTTTTAAGCTTAGAAATTTACAATATCCTTAGTGATGAAAGGATATGATGGTGGCGTTGATACTTTTGATTGGTGGCATTTACTTATGGTATAAGGGGCAATTTCGCTTTGGCTCCATCCAGACTGAGGGCCGCCATGTCAAGGTGGCGGGTGTGCTTTTGATGCTGCCTGCTGCCGGTGCATTTGTCCTTAGCCTTTTGATTGGCCTGTTTTTTGGCTCCAACATGCAGCTGGTCGTCTCCCTGCTAGTGGTGATCTCCGTGATTGAATTTATGTCGGTCTTTCTGGTGTTATGGCTGGCATATCTTCTGCTGGTGAACCCGGCGAGAGCGCCGCGCCTGCCCGGTTATCTGGGCGAAGTCCAGGCCGGGATTGGGCCGCAACAGTCGCAGTCACGCCAACGCCCGACTCAACAGGCTCAGCCTGCCGTCCACCAGACGGAGAAGAAAGTGCTTACACTGGCAGAAGCTGCCCACTACCTGGGCATGACCGAAGCGCAGGTGCTGAATCTGATCGACAACAGTCAACTGGCCGCGGCACGCAGCAACAATTACAATTATCAGATCGCCAGGTCCCAGCTTGACGAGGTGCTTCAACAGCGCGAATCGGCCTGAAGCATCCATATGGAACCGTAACAGAGAAAAGGATACCGTGAGGGTCCTTTTTTGATTCCGCAAAGCGGTATAATCGGTGTGGAACAAAAAGGAAAAGACTGAATGCCTTCCAAGACAAATGATGAAAAAGATATGCGCTACTACCTGGAAAAACTGTGGTTGGGATTTCGGCTGCGCTGCCCCAACTGCGGCCAGGGCAAGATGTTCAGCGGCCTGTTTCGCATGGAACCGACCTGCCCGCACTGTCATGTGCGCTACGAGCGATCATCGGGCGAGTCGCTCGGCGGGATGATGATTGGGCTGATTATCGTGGAATTGATCACGGTCGGCGGTTATCTGTTGAGCGATGTTCTGTTTCGTCCGCCGCTGCTGTTTCAGATGGTTTTCTGGGTGGCCTTCAATCTCGCTTTTTGCCTGGCGTTTTATCGCCCTGCACGGGGCATGTGGGTCAGTGTCACCTACCTGACAGGTGGTGTGTACGCCGACGAACCAGCGGAGACCTCCTGAAATCATGGCGCTGACCAAGTGCCTGATCGCCAATCGTGGCGAGATCGCTGTCCGGCTTATTCGCGCCTGCCGTGAGATGGGCATTCGCAGTGTGGCGGTCTATTCTGAGGTCGATGCGCAGGCACAGCACGTCCTCCTGGCGGATGAAGCTTATGCGATTGGTGCAGCTCCTGCCAGCGAGAGTTATCTCGACAGCCGCAAACTGCTGGATGTCGCGCAGCAATCCGGCTGTGACAGTGTGCATCCTGGATATGGTTTTCTATCGGAATCGGCGGATTTTGCCCAGGCTGTGCTGGATGCCGGGCTGATCTGGGTCGGGCCGCCGCCGCAGGCTGTGCGGCTGATGGGGGTAAAGACCGAGGCGCGCGCGTTGATGGAACAGGCAGGGGTGCCGGTGGTGCCGGGCTTTCAATCAGAACATGCTGACGATACACCCTTCATCGCCGCTGCGGAAGATACTGGCTTCCCGTTGATGGTCAAAGCCGCAGGTGGTGGTGGTGGAAAAGGGATTCGCGTCGTGCGGGCGGCGCATGATTTACCGGATGCGCTGGCGGGCGCGCGTCATGAAGCGCAGCATGCTTTCGGTGATGCACGGCTCTTTCTGGAGCGCTACATCGAGCATGGACGTCACATCGAAATTCAGGTATTGGCGGATGCGCACGGTCACACGGTTCACCTGTTTGAGCGAGAATGCAGCACGCAGCGCCGCCACCAGAAAATTATCGAAGAATCGCCTTCGCCTCTGCTAATGCAAAACCCGGATTTGCGGCAGGCGATGGGGCAGGCTGCCGTACGAGCGGCGCAAGCCGTAGGTTACGTCAATGCAGGCACGGTTGAGTTTATCGTCACCCCCGGTGGCGACTTCTACTTTCTGGAAATGAACACCCGCTTGCAGGTCGAGCATCCCGTGACGGAACAGGTCACCGGGCTTGATCTGGTGCAGCTCCAATTTGCAATCGCAGGCGGGGGAGTGCTGCCGTTTTCGCAGGCGGATGTCTCCGTGCAGGGCCATGCCATCGAGTGCCGCTTGTACGCCGAAGACCCGCATAATCAATTTCTGCCCGCGACCGGTCCGATTCTCCGCTTTATCCCCCCGCAGGGGCCGGGCATCCGCGTGGATTCTGGCATCCAGTCCGGTGATGTGGTGACGCATCATTACGACCCGCTGCTGGCAAAGCTCATCGTCCACGCGCCGACTCGCGCCGCCGCCATCCAGCGAATGCAGCAGGCTCTGGCTGATACCGTCATCCTGGGTGTCACCACCAACATTCCTTTTTTGCAATCTCTGCTGGCACATCCAGTTTTCGTGGATGGGAACGTGGACACGATGTTCGTCGATCAGCATTTGCAAGCGCTGCTGCCCGCACCATCACCTGCCCCTGATCTGGCATTCATTATCGCTGCGCTTGAGGATCGGTATAATAGTGACCATGCCGGGGCCAAGGTCTTGGTGGATAGCGATTTGTACAGCCCCTGGGCACGGGCGGATGGTTTCCGGCCAGGGCAGAAATGAGGAGATCATGCGAAGCTATGTGATTGTCTTGATGATCGGTCTGCTCGGGCTAGCGGCGGTGGTTCACGCCCAGGATACGGGTACCGCTGAGCGCGAGATTTACACCGTGCTCAATTATGGCGAAGATGTGTTTGAGCCGGACCTGTGGTTTACCAGTGCGACCGAAAGTGCTTCTCGCACGACGGCCACCTGGACAGCCAAGCCGGATTCTGGCTTTGCTGGTGGGCTGGCTTATGCTGACTATCTGCATTTTGATGACAGCTATTCGATGGATGGGCTGGATACGATGTTCAGCGACGACTGGTTTGACGGCATCCTGGCAAACTATGAGTCGTATTCCAGCACGATCAGTTGCGGCGAAATGGACAGTCTACGCCTGTATGAGTTCGCAGTTGTATCCAACGACGAAAATTATATCATGCGCTATTGGGTGGAACCGGCGAGTGAGGACCGGGTGATGGCGATGTTCCTGGTGTTCCCTGCCAAAGATGTGGAAGCACGCCGCATGATGGAAGATTATGCGCGCAGGTTATTCCCTGATCTGCCCGCCTGCCCACGCTGATGCACTACGACTCTCAGGGTGATGTGCGCCCGGTAGACCTGCTGGCGGAGGATCAAATCCGCGTGGGCGACCGAACCTATACAGTTGTTGCGCAGCGCCCGGCGGATGGTGGCTGGCTGCTGATGGTGGACGGTCAGCGTGTTCGTGCCTACAGTGCATCCCATAACGGCGAGATTTATGTGTGGCTTGAAGGGCGAACCTACACCCTGAGTCAGGTCGATTCGCGCCCATCACGGCGGCGCTCACAGACTGCTTCGGGCGATCTGACCGCACAGATGCCCGGTCAGGTGATCGATGTACTGGTAGCAGTGGGGGATGCTGTGGAAGCAGGGCAGACTCTGGTGATTCTGGAAGCGATGAAAATGGAACTGCGCGTCACGACCCCATCTGCCGGTGTAGTCAGGCGGCTGTTGGTAAAAACCGGCGATGTGGTTGAACGCGGGCAGGCGTTAGTCGAGATCGCGGACGCTAAGAATACGATACAGGCATGACTCTGGCTGGTGTAGCTGGCGTCATGATGCGCGTGGAAAGATCTTGCTAACGGGCAGCGAGAATCCAGGCAATACATCAGCGCCTTCCAGCGTATCGCCTGCTTCCAGTTTGCGCACGTTCAGGCTGCCGTCCTCTGACGCTTGCCAGATTTCAATCACCTGGTCTTCGGGATAGACATTCCACACCTGCTGCGCACCATGATTAAGATAAAGCTCGGTCTTATCATAAATTTTACGCGGCGATTCACTGGGTGAAATAACTTCGACTGCAAGATCGGGCGCGCCGCTAAATTCTTTTGGAATAGCGGGTACACGTGCCTTTGAGATAAACGCGACATCAGGCAGACGGACATTCCCCGGTGACAGGGTGTAGCCGCCATCCGCGCCGCTGACATAGCCAAGTTCATGTTCTTCGACAAAGTGGAAAAGAAAAGCCAGGATGCGGCCCGCGATAATTGTGTTTTCTGGGCTGGATGGCGGCATTTCAGTAATGACCCCCTCAACGAGTTCGTAGCGCTTGTCCTCGTCAAGCTGCTCGATAAGGTTCCAGAATTCTTTTGCGGTGTATAACCTTTGCTCCGTAACCATGGATACCTCTCGTCAGTGATGAACGGATAGGGGCGTGTCGGTGACACGCCCCGTTCGTGTTTAGTGGCGCTTTTCATCCACCGCGTCGATAGCGACCAGGAATTTTTGCAGCCCGGCAGCGCGGTTGCCGCGCAGATGCAGCCGCAGCACTCGCCGCCCATGCTCCACTAATGCCTGAAAATCGCCCATTGCCTGAGCGGATTGCAGGGTGCCAAAGCTGTAGGGCGCACCTGGGATGTCGAGGTCATTTTCTACGTCGGCTGTGATGATGAAGTACACACCATTATCCGCGCCGCCTTTATGAAGCTGGCCGGTGCTGTGGAGATAGCGCGGCCCATAGCCGGAGGTTACTGCGCGCCGTGTCGTATGGCGCAGCCGCCGCCGGATGTGGTGAAGCGCTTCTTCAATCTCCGGCGTGGGCGGCAGATAGGCCAGCACGGCAAAATAATCGCCTGCGCGCGTGGCGTTGATCTGCGCGGCCAACATGCCAGCAAGATCGCTGCCGCTGTAGTGATGCTGCAAGCTGAGTTCGCTCAAAAGGCGGATCATTTTCTCATCGGCGTACAGGCTGACATCCTGTTCGCTTAACGCAGCTTCGGTTTCTGGCAGTTCGCCATGTTCCGCATAATACTCCAGCAGGCGGGCGGTGTTTTCCTTGCTTTCCGTCACGTTGGGTTCATCAAATGGGTTGATGTTCAGGACCTTCCCGGCAACCGCGGTCGCATACTCCCAACGGAAGAACTCACCGCCGAGGGCGTACCTGTCATCAAGCTGAATGGTAATGCAGGGCTGTCCGGCTTGCTGTAGGGCCTGCATTCCCTGATCTAACTCTTCGTTGTCATCACCTTCCACGCGCAAATAAATGAACAGGCGGTCGGTGACGAAATCATGCGGATTGCCAATAGTCGCGCCCACGACTGGCACCAGTCCACGGCCTTCTTTGCCGGTGCTTTCCGCAATAAGCTGCTCGGCCCAGTTGGAGAAGCTGCTGATACTGGGGCTGCAATAGATGCTCACTTTATCGCGGCCTTCTTTTGTCAGCACGCCCATCGCCGCCCCGAGCAGGATTCCCGGATGGTAGCTGGCTTTGACACTTGGCGCACAAGCCATCATCATGCGGTCAGCACTGGCGCGTAAGGCGTCGAGATCAACCCCAAGCAGTGCTGCGGGGACCAGCCCAAAGTAACTGAGGGCGCTGTAACGTCCGCCGATGTCCGCTGGATTGCGGTAAACCTCGCGGAAGTGTTTTTCTGCGGCCAGTTGCTCCAGGGGAGAATCGGGGTCGGTAATGGCAATAAACTGTGCGCCGTTCTGGCCTGTACGCTCATAAAAATAGTGGAAGAAAGACAGGGTTTCAATCGTGCCGCCGGATTTACTGGAGACCAGGAACAGCGTCTTTTCCAGGTTGATGGCCGCTTCGACTGCACACACTACTTCCGGGCTGGTGTTATCCAGCACGTGCAGGTGCGGGAAACCCGGCTGTGCGCCAAACGCCAGGCTAAACACCTCCGGCGCGAGGCTGCTGCCGCCCATCCCTAACAGTACCACATGCTCCCAGTGCTTTGCGCCTTCTTGCAACGCTTTTAAGCGCGCATAGTCGATCGTATTGGCGACATCCAGCCAGCCAAGCCGGTTCTGAATCTGGTTGATGATGAGGTTGTGATTTTTCCATGCGCTGCCATCTTTATCCCAGATGCGCATGTTGACGAAATCACGATCCATATCGGATACAGCTTCGCGCACAGCATCTCCGTAAATGCCGAGCACAGCGTCATACTGCCGCATTACACCTGTCCGCAGCACATTGCGCTTGGCATCCACCTGATCAAGCAAATCCTGAAATGCATCGGAGAAAGCCTCGACCCCATCGACCTGAAGCTGATGCGTAATCTGGTCGAGATCAACACCTACCTCGGCCAGCATGTCGAGGACTTCGGTGGCGTCATCCATGTTTTCAGTCAGCGTTGACTTGACCGTGCCGTGGTCTTTGAAGGCTTTCAAAGTCGCTGGTGGCACGGTGTTGACTGTGTCCTGACCGATCAGCTTATCAATGTACATGGTATCGCTGTAAGCAGGGTTTTTCGTGCTGGTGGAGGCCCACAGCGGACGCTGCACCTGCGCCCCAGCTTTTTGCAGCTTTTCAAAGCGCTCGCCGTAAAACAGCTCCATAAAGCGCTTATAAGCCAGCTTGGCGTTAGCAATTGCGGCCTTGCCCAGCAGTCGGCGGTTGGCTGAAACGCGGTCAAGATCACGCCCACTGGCAGCACGAATATTGTTTTCCAGCATGTGGTCGACCATCGTGTCGATGCGGCTGAGGAAGAAGCTGGCGACCGAGGCCACCTGGCTGACATCCTCACCGGCTTCCATGCGCCGTTCCAGCCCCCGGATATAGGCTTCGGCTACTTCAAGGTAGTTTTTGACGGCGAAAATCAGCGTGACATTGACATTGATACCCGCGGCGATGGATTCCTCAATCGCCGGGATGCCTGCCTTAGTCGCCGGAATTTTGATCATCGTGTTGGGGCGGTTTACGGTGTTGAACAGCCGCTGCGCCTCAGCAATTGTGGATTGCGTATCGTTGGCGATCAGGGGTGAAACTTCCAGGCTGACGTAACCATCACGCCCGCCGGTACGTTCATAAATGGGTAAAAATAAATCCAGTGCGTGTTGAAT
>JAIOHN010001018.1 GCA_019912985.1 Anaerolineae bacterium
CCATCGCTCAGGTGATTCTTTTCCGCTTCGGGCGCAAATGCTGGTATTTTTACGGTGCATCTTCCAATGAAGAGCGCCAACGGATGCCCAACTACCTGCTGCAGTGGGAGGCCATCCGCTGGGCCAAAGCGCAAGGCTGCACCACCTATGATATGTGGGGCGCACCTGATACCTTCGATGAATCTGACTCGATGTGGGGGGTATATGAATTCAAGCGCGGCTTTCGTGGAACTGTCACCCGCCATATCGGTGCATGGGATTATGCGCCTTATCCGCCGCTTTACCGCGCCTATACCCAACTGTGGCCGCGCCTGCTGACCCTGCTCAAGCGGCGGTCAGGCTAAACTCGCGCTAAAATAGCACTGTCAATTCATCAAGCGGATCGGCAACGATGCAACCCTACGATCATCTCTACATTCAGACCAACGGCATCCAGCTCCATGTCGTCCAGTCCGGGCCAGAAGACGGCAAGCCTGTGATTCTGCTGCACGGCTTCCCCGAATTCTGGTATGGCTGGCGTCATCAGATCGACGCACTGGCCGCAGCAGGTTATCGCGTCTGGGCACCCGATCAGCGTGGCTACAATCTCAGCGATAAGCCGGAGGGCATCGCTGCCTACAACCTCGACAAGCTCGCGGCTGATGTCATTGGCTTGATCGACGCGATGGGCCATGAGCGCGTGCGGCTTATCGGTCACGATTGGGGCGCGGCAGTCGCCTGGTGGACAGCCAATAAATTCCCGGAACGTCTGGAAAAACTGGTAATTCTCAATGTCCCTCATCACGCCGTGTTCCAGAACTACCTGCGCACCCACGCCTCGCAATTGCGCAAAAGCTGGTATGTGTTCGCCATGCAAATTCCGTGGCTGCCCGAGCAAATGATGCAGACCAACAACTTCCAGGCGATGTCCAGCGCCATCCGCAGCAGCGCCAGACCCGGCACCTTCAGCGATGAGGATATGATTGAATACCGGCAGGCGTGGGCGCAGCCCCACGCGCTCACCAGCATGATGAACTGGTATCGCGCTGTCATCCAACAACCGCCAGCCTCACTACCCAGCCCGCGCATCACCGTGCCAACCCTCATCATCTGGGGCAAACACGATGCATTTCTGGAAGCAGCTATGGCCGAAGAAAGCGTCCGTCTCTGCGAGGATGGCAAGCTGGTGTTCCTTGATACCACGCACTGGGTACAGCACGAAACACCGGAGCAGGTCAACCAACTTATTCTGGACTTTTTTCAATCATGAGTGTCGAATTCATCACCACCGCCACCACTTCAAAAGGTCTGCACGTGACCCTGCGTGATCCGCAAGCGGGAGATCTCGACGCGATGTGGACGTTTATCAACACCCTCTCGCGGGAACGAACCTACCTCTTTATTCAGGATGTCGAGATTTCGCTGGAATACGAGCAGGAATATCTGGATCGTGTCCTCAAGGAAGTAGCCGAGCACAAGGGTGTCCAGATCAACGCCTTTAGCGGCAGCACATTGATCGGCAATGCCTCGATTACCCTGGAAGGCGGCGCAGCCAATCACACCGGCAGCCTGGGAATCGCGGTGGCTGCGCCCTATCGCGGTCAGGGTGTTGGCGAACTGCTGATGCAAACTGTCTATGATCAGGCTGTTGCGCGCCTGCCCGGTCTAAGCATGGTGACTTTGAGCGTCTTCGGCAACAACCCAATCGCGATCAACCTCTATCGTAAGATGGGGTATATCGAATATGGCCGCCTGCCAGATGGATTCCGCCACCGGGAGCAGTTCGTGGATCGCGTCGAAATGTACAAGGTCGTGGCCCAGACCACGAACCGCTAGAGCGTATCCACACTCACGAAGTACGCCCCGGCGCTCTCACCTTCACGCCCATAAACCCGCAGCGTCCAGAAGCCGGAGGTATCAATCTGGCAGATAAACGCCGCCCCGCTGTCACCACCGAAAATCTGATTGCGCTGGCAGCGTACCCCGGCATCATAACCATTCGGGTCAAAGATGGCGACATTCCGGCCCACGCCCTGTGCAGCAGGCGAGAAAAACTGGATGGCGACAGCCATCTCATCACCACGCGCCGCCTCAAACAAGACCTCGTGCGCGTAACCCGGTTCCAGCACATCCGACCGTGTTTTACTGCGCTCGACCTCGTTACTCTGGCTGGGCGAAACATGATACACCGCGTCCGGCGCATCGGAGAAAGTCGGCGTCGGCCCACCCAGCAAAAATGAGCGCAAATTCCCCGGCAGGCTCGACCCCAATACCAGCAGCACAATATAGGAAGAGGTCAGGCTCAGCAGCACCATGCTGACACAACCGACTCCCCACCATACGCCACGCTTTTTGCGCCGCCGGACCTTCTTCAATGGGGGCAGTTCTGCTTCCGTGACCGGCAGCAGCGGTTGAGCCTCTACAGGCACTGGGGATTGAACAATTCGCTTCACCTTCTGGACTGGTAGAGGTGGGGCTGCGCTCAGTGCAGGTGCGGTTTGATCGCTCGGCTCAGCCGCCTCCGTAAAGCGGCGGGGTTTGGATCTCGTGGGGGGTGATGCAGCAGGCGCAGGAGCGGGTTTATCCTCGCCACGCAGCCTGCGCAGCTGTTGTTTGGCCTCGGCATGATTAGGGTCGAGCGCCAGCGCTCGCTCCAGGCAAACCTGCTTCTGCCCAGGAGTCTCGCTGGCCTGTGCCGCCAGCACCCATAAATCCGCGCTCGGCTCTTGTTCCAACATAGGCCGAAGCAGCCTTCGGGCATGTGCTCTATCACCTGCAGACAGCGCCGCCATCACTGGCATCATAGTATCCAGCATTGCTGCGCCTCCTTTACATAATATCCTATTCGTTAGACACCATTAAATTTATCCTAACACACTTCCGTTCAGCGCTCATAAATGAATATGCTACGTTATCCATACGTAATCGACACAAAACCCCCTATCCCCCAATCTATAGGCCAATTTTTCGCCTGACTGCCTTTACAATAGAAGCAATAAAAAACTATCAGATTCACAAATTATGGTGGAGACTTTTTAGCAGATGGAACTTCTGTTTCTGGGAATTATGCTCACGGGCTTGCTCTACTTGCTGCTGATGATCTTCAGTGGCATAGGCGAGGTAGCCGACTTTGGGATTGACGGCGCACTGGAAAGCACCGGCCTGGATGCCGTGTTCGGACTGGATCTCGACGCCGGAGATACAGGCGAAGTCAGCGGGCTGGGGTGTAGCGTCATCGCGGCATTTCTGGCTGGGTTTGGTGTAGTCGGACTGGTGGGGTCACTGCTTCATTGGAGCCTGTTACTGATTATCCTCTGTGCTGTGGCTTTTGGGCTGCTGGTTGGTCGTCTGGTGGTTCGCATCCTGCGCTTTGTTTATAGCCAGCAGTCAACCGAGGTCTATTCTGCGCAGGATTTAGTCGGCAGCAGTGGGCGTGTCACCATTAACAGTGGTGCGGGTCAAACCGGCGAAGTCTTGATCGAAAGCGGGCAAATTCTCAAGTATCCTATTAAAGAGGTGAGTGGTGCAGAACTCAAACGTGGTGACACGGTAGAAGTAGTCGCTGTGCAGGGGCGCTTCCTGCACGTGAAGAAAAAGCGCGTTTGAAAATTGATCCATTAAAAAGAGGAGAAATAGTATGGAAGGAATTCTGGCTGTCATCGGTATCCCGATAGTCCTGCTGATTATTATCGTCGCGATCGTGATGTTTATCGCCAACCATTATCATCGCGTGCCACCGAATGAGGTGATGGTCGTCTATGGTCGTAAGGAACAGCGTCTGATTACCAGTGGTGGTGTCTTTATCATCCCCATTCTGGAAACCTATAAAAAGTTGGATGTCACCATCATGACCATCAAGACCGAAAAGGACGAGGTGTATACCGTTAGCGGTGTCCCTATCCAACTGGACTGGGTGGCCCAGGTGCAGATCGACAGTCAGGTTGAAGCACTCAGCACGGCTGCCCGCGCCTTTCTGGATAAAACCCGCGATGAGATCCGTCAGGTGATTATGGAGACGCTGAGCGCCAACTTCCGCGCCATCGTTGGTCAGATGTCGGTAGAGGCCATCCATCGTGACCGTGACGACTTTGTCCAGCGCGTGCAGGACCTGGCAGCGGATGATGTTGCTGCCATGGGCGTACGCATCATCTCGATGGGGATCGAGGAGATCACCGACAACGAGGGGTATCTTCAGGCAATGGCCGCCCCGCAGATTGCCGCTGTCAAACGTGATGCCACGATTGCCCAGGCTGAAGCCGAGCGCGCCGCCCGCATCAAAGCGGCCTCCGCCCGGCGTGAAGCCGAGCAGGCCGAATTGGATGCCGAACGTGAAATTTTAAAGCAACGTGAGGCGTTATCTCTGCGTGAGGTTGAGGTCAACAAGCGCGTTGATATTGAGAGAGCCGCTTCTGACCAGGAAGTGCAGCAGCGCCGTGCCTTAGCGGTGGAACAGCAGCAGGAGGCCGAAATACTGGTCCCTGCCCGCGCAGCCCGCCAGGCTGCCGAAATCCGCGCCGAGGCAGAACGCCGCCGGATCGAGATCGAGGCTGAGGCCCAGGCCAAATCGGTGCGGGAGCAGGCGCAGGCCAGTGCCGAAGCAACCGAGAGTAAGGGTCGCGCTGAGGCCGCTGCCCTGCAGGCCGCGAAAGTGGCTGAAGCGGAGGGTATGAAAGCCAACCTGCTGGCCGAAGCCGAAGGCCGTCGCGAACTGGCTGCCGCCACTGCCGCCGAAGACTCGATCAACCTGCGTCAGTTTATCATCGAGCAGGTGACAAAAGCTGATGTCGCCAAAGCCGAGGCAATCGCACAGGCACTGGCCGGGCTGGGCGGAAATGTGCGTGTCGTCCAGTTTGGCGGGAACGGTAATGGCGAGAACAACGGACACAGCGGCAACACCTTTATGGACATGCTGATGAATATCCCGGAAGTCGCTGAGGTATTCCGCACAAAAGTCGAAGCCCTTAGTGGGGAAGATTTTTCAGCCAGCATGGCGCGGATGGCTCTGATGTTCAAGAGTTTACAGGAAGCCGGCACGAGTAGTCTGCATATCACCAGTGAGCCAACCCCTAAAGGGGGTCAGGACACGAAAATCTCCATCGAGGAAAACGCCCCGGTGGAAACCACAGACAAACCGGACGCTGAAGCAGAAAGTTAACCACAAAACAAATGGGGACAGCTTCAAAGCTGTCCCCAAACTTGAAAGATCGCTACATTCCTCTTCTCGACCAGTACAATTTCACACTTTCCTGGCCTTTGATAGCGTGTTACAGGGAGCTATCCACCTACTCTGCAGCTGGCAGGATCGTAAAGACACTGCCTGCGCCACGTCCATACACTTCCGGCAGATAGAACTCACGGCCCGTCGGCGGGATAACATTGTAAGTGCCTTCCAGCCCGGCGCGGATATTGTAGACATACTCATACGTGCCTGCCGGGAGATAGGTGCTGTACAACACCACCTTCTCGTCGCGGAACTCGATGTTGCTGAACCACCACCAGCCCCAGCCATAACTGAGTGTATCGGCGGGATTCAGTTCCGGCTGTGTGCCGATTTGCTGGCTGGTTTGCAGGTTCGGGTCCACACCCTCGCTGCCTGCCGGGATCGGGTCCTCGACCACCACATAATGCAGATCGTTCGGCGCAATCACCGTCAGCCGCACCTGCACCAGATCGCCCACCTGCGCTTCGGTGATCGTCTCGCCGGTATCAGGGTCCACGTAACGTCGCTGGACGATGATGCCCCGGCTCAACGGTTCCACTTGCGGCACAGGCAGATAGGCATTGAGATGCGCGGTGTAGTACAGCACACCCGGCCCCTCGCCGCGCTCGATCACCAGATTATTGACTTCATCCTGAAGCATATCGGCAATCGCCACCTGAAGCTCAGTCGACTCTTTGACGGTTGCTGGTGTGGCCTCCCCCTCGAACAACGTGTCACCATTGAAGGCCGCACTGTAGTCGTAAGCGGGATTCAGCTCACCAGTCGTCACCATCCAGTCGGTCAGCGCCATCACGGCCCAGGCGGTTTCCTGCGTAGTTTCCCAGGCATCTGCCCGCCGCGCCACCATTAACCAGCGCACCACATTCGGGATCAGGTCACTGTCTGGCCGCAGTGTCACCAGCGTTTCCAGCGCAATCGCGGTTGTGCGAGTGTCGGTGTTCCAGTTCCAGTAATCCTGAGTTTCTTCTTCCCAGTGCGTGCCGGTCGCGCTCACCACCGCCCCATTGATGAGGTCGGAAAGCAGCGTGTCGGTGCGACTGTTGGCGGTTGGGTCAATGAAGTACAGGGTCTGCGCCAGGAAGGCTTTGGCATAGTAATCCAGCCGCGCCCGTGATTCGTAGAGCGTGGTCGTCCGCGCCACATCTGGCGCACCAGAACGCGCCAGCGCGTACAGCGTGAACGCCTGCCGGTTCAAGCGCCAGCTAGCCGTATCCGGCCCCGGCACGATAAACGTCGATTGCAGATACTGCTGCGCCCCCTGGATTACGTTGTCATCCACGCTGAAACCGGAGTCCTGGGCTTCAGTCAGGCCGATGAGTGCATAGGCGGTGGTTAGCGGGTTGCTATCATCCTGCACGAACCAGCCCCAGCCACCGTTGGCTTTCTGCTGCGCATACAACCGTTGCAGCGCGAAATTCACCGCGCGGTCGAGATTGGCTTCCAGTTCAGCATCTGCCACACCCAGGTTATCCAGCGCCCGGTAAGTGATGATATTGGGCAGGAAACGGCTGACTGTCTGCTCGATGCACTGGTGCGGGAAGTTTTCGAGATAGTTCAGGCCGTCAATCGTCGTGGCCGCCAGTGACGGGTCGAGCTTGATTTCCAGGCTGCCCTGCGTGACTTCAAACCGCTGCGGCAGCGAGATCGCTTCGGTGCGCTCGCCAGCTTCGCGCAGGATTCCGCCTGTCCCGACCGTCTCCGGCACTTCATACTTGTAAACCGGCAGCAGACGATCATCACCCAGACCGAGCGGCGGCTTGCTGGCATCGGTAAATTCACCATCATTGCCGTTGGCGAAGAAGGTTAGATCCAGATTCGCCACATCGCTGATTGTCAGCGGCCAGATCACACGCTGGCGGCCTCCCGCCGGGATAGTCACTGTCTGGCTCAGATCGCCTTGCAGTGTGAAACCACTTCCCTCAATCGAGACTTCCACCGGCATGTCCTGACCGGTATTGTTGTTGACAATCGCCAGCACCTGAACAACATCGCCCACCACTGCAAAGCGCGGTGTCACTGGGCGGATCAACAGCGGCTTGGTGCTCAGCAGGTCAAACGTATCCTGCCCCACCAGCAGCGTCCCATCCTCACCCTGGCTCACGGCACGGGCATCCAGCCGCCAGGTGGTCAGGTTATCCGGCAGCATGATGCTGATGGTCGCCTGTCCGTTTTCGTCAGTCACGACGGTGGGATTCCAGTAAGGCGTATCGACAAATTCCTCGCGGATGTCGAAGATGCCGCCTTCACCGCCACCACCGCCACCACCTTTGATGGTGTCCAGCACCGTCTGCGTGATCTGGTCAGTGTTGATGGTCAGCGGGGTTCCCGTGCGCACACTCAACCCCTGCTCACCATAGAAGTAACGCAGGATGGGGCCGCTGTTCGGGTCACCTACAGACAGCGTTGCCAGATCGGTCAGCCCGACACCAACCTCAGCCTGCACCGGTTCACCCTGATAGTCCGTTGTTTCAATCGTATAGGTCACGGTTTCGCGCGGTCCCGCCTGTTCGCGGTCCGGTGTCGCCGTGATGGTGATCTCCTTGCGCTGGTTATCCACACCCAGCTGGATCATGCCCATGCGGAAACCGGCGACTGGATTATCTTCGTCCACGCCTTTGACGATCATCACCGTGACAAACACATTCGGCGCGAAGTCTTCCGTGATGGGCAGGCGGTAAACATACGAGTTGCTGTCCATGGTGACGACTTCCGTTTGCAGCACATCGCCGCGTTCCACAGTCACCAACGCCTTGGTTTCACCCTGGAATGGTGAGGTCAGCAGAATTTCCGCCGTATCGCCGATGTTGTAGTCCTGCTGGTCGGCGATCAGGTCGATCCGGTTGCTGTTCTGCTGCCGCCAGGAAACATACTCGCTGCTGGAAACCCACAGCGTCGTCGCTGAGATCACCTCATTGCCAGCACTGTCACGAGTGCTGATCTTCACCTTGAAGATGCCACCGTTCGGCGGCGTGAAGGTGTAAACTGCATTGCCATTGTCGTCCGTGGTGACATTACCGCTCGTCACCGGGATTTCTTCAACTTCCCATGTCCAGGTCGTGCGCCCGTTTTCATCTTCTTCCTGCACGCTCGACCAGCGCCGCTCGACCACTTCCACGTCGATGTCCTGGTTGGCAATCGGTTCGCTGTCCCAGTCCACGGCGATAATCTCAACATTGGCTTCCTGTCCGGCGGTGCTCACATAACTTTCAGGCCGCGCGCCGATGTAGACCAGACCCTTGTGGACGATGACCTCGGTGCGTCCGGCGACCGTCAGCCCGCTTTCATCACGCACCACCGCTTCAATCGTAAACATCGCGCTCTGGGTTGCGTCTTCCAGGTCCGCCGGGATTTCAATCGTGAACTGGCCGCTGGCATCGGTTGTGCCTTCGCCGCGCGCCACTTCCTGTCCATAGAAGGCGTAAAACTCACCGGGGCCACCGTCATAATTGAAGTCGGTGAAATCGTAGTAACCCGGCCCTTCATAGGTGAAGCTGTAAGGATCGCTGCGCACACTGTACTCGACATTGGCGTCGCTCACCTTGCCGCCGAAGAAGTAACTGCTGTCGACCAGCACGTCGATGGTGTCATTCTGCACCACTTCCGGCTCGTTCGCGGTAACTTCCACCTGGAATTCTGGCACACGATACTCTGCGACGGTGAACGATACCCCACCGCCCTCGCTGTTGTATTCGCTGTCAGAAGGCAGCTCGACATTGATGCGGTAAAATCCCAGTCCGGCATCAGCGTCAACATCGAATTGACCACTGAACGTGCCAAACGGCGTCAGGTCAACCTGCTCATCAAAGACGATTTCGCCATCGCTGTTGGTAATCTGTACAGGGACGCTGTCGAAAGGCGGCAGTGTGTAAGTCACGTCATCCTGTTCGCGCACCACGCCCCGGAAGTACACCGGCTGATCGGGCCGGTACACCGGGCGATCCGTATACATATAGACCTGATAACGCCGTGGGAAGTAATTGGTATTCTGACCGAATTGATAGCCCTCGATACCATCCGACCAGTCGGAGGTGCCGATACCGAACTGGTCATCTGTTTGCAGCACCGCTACCCGATTGGTATACAGGTCCGGCACACGCGGCACATCCAGCTCAAGCAGGCCATTTTCATCCGTCCGCCCATTGGCGACCTGTCCGCGCTCGCTGTCATAGATAGTGATCGGCGCGTCCGCGATTGGCTGACCGCTGTTGACATCAGTCACCCAGACTGTCACGCGGTCAATGGAGGCTTTTACGGTCACATTGGCCGTGGACACCATCAGGAAATGATTCTGCGGTCCATAACCAGCACTGGTTGTTTCCGGCGTGGTTGCTTGCAGCATATAAATGCCGGGGGCCAATCCATCGCTGCCTTCTACAGCCGGGGCGACTGTCACCGCCGTTTGCTGCCCGGCGACCAGCAGGTCAAGGAAATATTCCTCGACCACACCTTCCGCCACCCAGGCGCGGCTCTCATCACGCAGCTGCACCTGCCACCACAGCACGCCGTCCACGCATTCAGGGCCGCCAACCACCGGCAGCCGGTAATCACGGTAAAGCAGCTCTACAATATCGCCGTCACCGGGCGTTTCACGAGCGCGCAGCGCATCCGGCTCCGTGATCACCACCGCGACATCGCCTACTTTCAGGCGTGAAGCAGGCGCGCCAGGGCAGCTTACGGGATTGCTGACTACATCACCCAGATTAAGCAGCTCATAACGCTGCTGGTTTTCCGGCACGTCCGATTGAATCGTCCAGTTGCGCAGCAGGTCACTGGCGGAAGGCGAATAGCTGCTCGATGGGTCGTAACTTTGTGAGGCCACCGCGCTCACAAAATCCTGCGCGTTCACCGAATACAGCCACAGATCGACCTTGCTCACATTACGGTGAGTCAGGAAAAGCTGTGTTTCTTCGTTATAGGCGTTGTAGAACCCGACATTCCCAGGAGTTTGCAGATTCACCGTCGGGTCATAGGGCGCGGTGGTATAGGTGAAGATTCGCTCCGTCTGAATGGCGTTGCCGTAGACATCTTCCATCCCCGGCGCGACGCTAATCGTGTAGGTCGTGCTTGGCTCGGTCGGGAAGGAGAGGTTATAGCTGTTGTCCCAGTCGTAGTAGTAATCTTCAAAGTCGCGCCACGGTTCCGGTTCAATAGTGATTTTGTCGCGCAGCGTGTCGCGGTTCATCGGTGACGCAAAGTACAGTGTAAACCCGCCGTATGGATAGGCATTTTCCGCCTCATCCGATGGGTCCGTGCCGATAATCGCGGGCAGCGGCACTGTGACGAAACTCCAACGCTCGAAGCCAGTGAGCGCACTGCCACTGCCTGCTGCGGAGAAGGTATTCGCGCCATCGAATCCAGCCGTGTACAGCGTATCAATCCGCAGGCCATCATCTGGCGTAAAGCGGAAGCCCGTACTGTCCTCAGACCATTCAAAACTGCCGCTCAAGCTGCCACTTTCTTCGACATCAGGCCGCAGGTAGAAGCTTGACTCTACACTCGCCTGGTCCATCGGCTGGTTAAACGTCACCGAAATCTTGGCATCCAGACCGACATCGGTCGCCTGGTCCATCGGCTGCGTTTCGACAATCGCCGGGTCCACGGTCTGGAATGACCACGAATAGGGCGCAGCCAGGGTCGCGCCGTCAGCCGCTGCCAGCCCTGTGTTGACCGTCACGGTGTAAGTTGTCCCACCAGCCAGCGCTGGATCAGGACGGAACACATAAATCGAGGTGTTAAGCCATTCGCCGCTGCCTTCGACCGCTGGCTCAAATGTCAGCGGGGCTGGCAGATCGGCCATATCCTCGGCAATCGTCAGCGGCACCACAGGCCGGTTGAAGATCACCGTAATCACGGCATCCGATTCAATCCCGACACTGCCATCCGCCGGCAGCACCTCAGTCACAGCCAGCGCATCGATCGTGGAGAAGATTAATTCCACAGACTCTGCCAGCGCTGCACCGTTCTGTCCACGAATTGCGTCGCTCACGGTCAGTGTGTAATCAGTGGCGTCCTGATAAGCCTGGGAAGGGGTGAAGGTCACCACCTGCCCGTCACAGGTCACGTCACCACTGACCGCCGGTTCCAGCGTGATCGCAGTCTGCGCGCTGTCACAATCCACCGGCATATCAAAATACAGCATAATAGATTCCTGCCGTCCCAGTTCTTCACCGGAAAGCGGCGCAGAATCAACCAACTGAAGCAAATCACCGGCGGCCTCTTGTTGTGCGGCCAGACCGGACACACTCAATAACACCAATACCAGCCCTGCTACCAGTAGAAATCGACGCATAGTGGGTAACTCCCTGCGGTTTAGGAAACCGAAATAAAATTCTTTATCTATAGTACCAGCAAACGACTTCGCAGGCATATCGGCTCCCAACGCCTGCTCTACGCTTCCCGGCGTTTAGGCTACGATTAGAGTACGGGAACGTAAGTCACCGGCAGGCCGAGGAGATCTTTCACCACCTGCCAGTGCAGTGCGACCACCTCGCGCCCCATGGAGAAGAGATGATTCCCAGGTGGCGGGTCCACCGCCGGGCTCGTTACATTGGGGATGCCTTCAAGCTGGAACAGCCAGGTCGCCCGCAGCAAATGATAACCATCGCTGACGACAATCGCGCTGTTCCAACCCTGTTCAGCCATCAAAGCGTGCGTGTAGAGGGCGTTTTCTTCGGTGCTGTGGCTTTCTTCTTCCAGAAAGATCGCCTCTGCCGGGATGCCACTGGCCCGCAGCAGTTCCCCACAGGCCGAGGCTTCACTGCGCGTGGCGCGATAGGGGATGCCGCCTGTGCAAATCACATGCTCCGCCAGCCCACGCTCCCACAATGCCAGCGCCTGATCGGTGCGGCGGATCAACGCCGGGCCAGGGCGTCCGCTGGGACTCAGGCCTGCCCCCAGCACGACAATTGCATCTGCGGATTCAGCACGGTCAACACGGCCATAAATAAAGATCACGCCCATCAACAGCAGCGCGAACACCAGCCACCAGCGAAACAGCCGCCAGCTCCATCGAAGCAATCGTTTTAGAATCATTCACGCTGTTTCTGTGGGAGGTCGATCACAAACTCACTGCCAACACCGACTTCGCTCGTCACCGAGAGTGACCCACCATGCAGATCGACCGACTGCTTGGCAATCGCCAGTCCCAACCCGTTGCCCGGCACATTACCGACATTCTTGCCCCGGAAAAACGGTTCGAAAAGCTGATCCATGTTCTCTGGCAGGATACCGACACCTTTATCCCGCACGGCAATCTTCACGTGCTGATCATCCTTCGAAATGACCACTTTCACCGGTTGTTCAGGAGGTGAATATTTCACCGCGTTGGAAACCAGATTGGTGATGGCATAGCGCAGGAGTTTTTCATCCGCCTCGACCACAATAGGCTGGTCAACCGACTCCATCTGAAAGCGCACACGGTCCGTCACGTTGAGCCACTTACGCACAATATCTTCGCAAAACGCCAGCACATCCAGCGGCTCCGGATTAAACTCCGGCCCCATCTCATCTGAGCGCAGCAGTGTCAGGATATCCTCGACCATCTTGTTGAGATTATCGACCTCAGTATTGATGCGTTCGCAGTACCCATGACGCTGTTCATCAGTCATCCGGTCATAGTACCGGTCCATGAGATCACTTGCAGTGCGGATACCCGCCAGAGGATTTCTGAATTCATGCGACAGCATCGACACGAATCGACCCTGCACACCCCGAACCTCATTTTCTTTTTTCAGTGCCAGGTGCAGCGTCTGCTGCTCACGCAGTTCCGCCTCCAGACGCTTGCGCTCTGTGATGTTATTCGCCACCACCAGCACGCCGTGATGTCCGGAAAATTCAAGCTCGTGTGAGATAATCTCCACAGTCGCGATCTCACCATTTTTGTACCGGTGCCGCCATTCGCCAGAAAATTGAAGTGTCGGGCGCTGCTGTTCGATATTTCTAAGCAGGTGGGGGATATCCGCTTCTGGACGAATATCCGTAATGCGCATCGACAAAAATTCGCTGCGACTGTAACCATACTGAGCGACTGCTGTGGCGTTGACATCCAGAAATCTCAGCGTGTGCAGGTCATATACCCACATCGGCAGGGGATTGTGCATAAACAGGTAACGGAACTTCTCTTCGCTCAGCACCAGTTTTTCTTCGGTTTCACGCCGGGCTGAGAACTCCCGCCGCAAAACGATATAGAAGATCCCACCCGTGACACTGATAAAGAGGATACCTTTGACAGATTGCAACAGGCCCATCATCGCAGGGTCCGGACCGACGAGGAGCTCAAGCAAGCGGTCCGATAGCAAAATCCAGATTAAAGCCGCGAACGTGTAAATCATGCTTACCCGTAATTCCGGCGTTAACTGGGATACTGCGTATCGTAAAGTGCTCATAGAACCATTTTACAGGATTTTTGAAAGTTATCGTCAGATTCTTAATGCTGAATGCCGCCATCGGTAGGTAAATCGGGGAAACCCGGCAGCGACGTACCCAGCATCCAGCCATCGACCGTCGTCAGGCGAATCCGCATCACCGGAAATGCGCCCTTTGCAAATCCAACGGTGGGCTGTGGGGAGACAATCAGCGGGTCACGCAGGTGCAGGTATTGGATGGGATGCATCTCGAGCTCACCATCTTCGTCATTATCATCGGGGTAAAAATCTTCGGTCAGGTCCGTCAGATCGAAAGCCGATTCGGCCATTTTACGCTCATCTTCCGTCATGTTGTTCAATGAGCGCCGGATTTGTGTTTGCAGCATATGACTCAGGGTCGAGAGATAATCACGTTCGCTGATCAACGTGCCGGTAATCACCACCCCTTTGACCAGCAGCGTGATACCCAGTGGTGCGCCGGAAAGATTCACCAGCGTGGACACGAGATAGGAGAGCAGGAAATCCGGCTCCTCCCAACTACCCGCTTCATCCGGCCCCTCATACCCATTGAACATAGAATGCACATCCCTATCTCGTCTCTCAGGAGCGTCATTATACAACGCGCTATACAAAAACACAGCGCCCACCGGCATTGGTGAGCGCTGCGAAATAAGCCTGATTTACCTAACCCTCCGGCAGATTATCCAGATTATCTGCCGCAATCTGATTCCGATCTGTACGTAGATATTCGCCATAGGCGGTTTTGACCACATGAACATCTGCGCCCTGTATCCACTTACCCTCTTTGATATTGACGGTCATATAGGTGTGACCATCATTAATATGATTGACTATAGATTGACGCGGATACCAATCAAGTTGCACCAACTGACCTCCATCTCGCCGCCATACAAATAGTGACTCAATTACACCCTGCTTGTTGCTGCGTCTCTTCTCAAGAGCGAACTCAGCAGGCGCAGTTTGGTTATACATTTCATACCTCATTTTCATGCGTAGAACACCTTTATGTGGTACTCTACCAATCCTCAATTGAGTGAGGAGAGAAGTATTCAAAGGATGCACCCTTTGTTTCAACTTCTCTCCCGCTGCTTAGAATAGGTTGTTATTTGCCTTTACCAGACTTGTTGTTTGTCGGATCGACAAGCACCCAAGTCTGATTTGGTTTTGGTGTAGGAGGAAGCGGCTTTCCTTTGATAATTGTGACTTCACTGCCACCGTTACCACCCCTAGGTCCTTGAGGTACATATTGTCCCGAAGCGGGAGCTGGAGTACCCGGTTTATTTCTCTTACTAGACTTTGCCATAGTTTCATTCTCCGTACTTGGTCGAAGACTGTAAAGCTTTCTTCAGTGTCAACGACACCCCGACAAGTTCTTCCTTTACCTCATCACATTGAACATCACCTCCCCTCGTTCGAGGTTACAAAAAGGGCGGTCAAATGACCGCCCCGATGAAAAACTAACACTCGCTATAGCCGCAGGCTTCACACTTGCGACAGCCTTCTATCCGGATCAGGCTGATGGTGCCGCACTCCGGACACATATCCGCGCCCGATTTAAAGCCCGTATGATGCCCGTTACTCTGCTGGACGGGCGGTGGCGCGGGGGCCTCCGTTTCCTTAGGCAGCAGATCAAGCTGCTGTACATCGGCGGGCGGGAAGTAATGTTCCACCAGTGCTGCCGCGACCACATCCGGCAGCGACGACACCCGCTGCGGCCCCATGCCGACTGAGCGTGCGCCACCGATTCCCTGAAGCTGCTCGATGATCAGCCGCAGCATCTGCATCCGGTTTTGCGGGGCCGTCGTTCGCAGTTGCAGCGATAGCATCCGCCCCAATCCTTCGGCATCCGCTTGCAGGTCGCTGCCTGCTTTGCCAACCGTGACAAAGACCTCGAAGGGGCAGCCCTGCTCATCACTGTTCATGGTGATATAAGCCGTCCCGAAGGGAGTCTTGCGGCTGATCGTCACACCGGAGAGCGTCTTGGGCCGTGGGTAAACTTTGTGCGGCGTGCTCACCTGCTCCACCACTTCCGGCTCGGCCTGCTTCGATTTCACCTCGCTCTCGGCGCGCTCGTCGCCCTTGAGCATCAGGACCTGCTCGTCACGGCTGCCATCCCGATAGATGGTGCCGCCCTTGCAGCCCAGGTCATACATATACATGTACAGGTCGCTCACCTGCTCCATGGTGTAGCTGTTTGGCACATTACACGTCTTGCTGATGCTGCTGTCCACCCAGCGTTGAATCGCTGCCTGCACCTTGACATGCTCTTCCGGCGAGAGATCCATCGCCGTCACGAAGTAATCTGGCAGTTCGGTTTCGTCAGGATTCTGCTCGTACCATTCCTTGACCAGCGGCACCTGCTCCTCGTGCAGTCCCAGGCGGCTCTTGCGATAGTAGATCCAGGAGAAGAACGGCTCGATACCAGTCGAGGTATTCACCATTGTACCGGTCGTGCCAGTCGGAGCCTGAGTCGTCAGTGTCACATTGCGAATGCCGTGTTCCAGCACCTTTTCGCGGATGTCCGCCGGCATACTCTGCATGAACCCGCTCTGGACAAATTTTTCAGCCTCAAATGCCGGGAACGATCCCTTTTCCTGCGCCAGTTCAATCGACGTTTCGTAGATCACCCGCGCCAGGAAACCATACAGCTTGTCGATGAACGCCACCGACTCATCACTGCCATAACGAACTCCCAGTTTGATCATCAGCTCCGCCAGCCCCATGTTATTCAGGCCGACGCGCCGCTCACCCAACTGCTGATCGCGATTCTCATCGAAAAAGTACGGTGTCGTATCAATGACATTATCGAGGAAGCGCGTGGCATAACGCGCCGTGATCTCCAGCGCATCCCAGTCCACATCATGCGCCTCATCATCATAGAATTTCGCCAGATTGATCGCGCCCAGGTTACACACACCGAAGGCCGGTAATCCCTGCTCGCCGCAGTTGTGTACAACCATACCATTCGCCACAAACGAGTGTGTCAGCGGCTCGGTCAGGTCATAGACTGCCTCAACCCCGTCTTCAACCACCGCTTCCACAGTGGCGGTAAAATATTCCTGATACGGTCCGCGTTTGCCCCGCGCGACGTAATCATTGAGCGCGTCCTGCTTGTAGCCCATCAAAAAGCCGATTTCATCCGCAAACACGACCATATTCGCCTTGCTGATAACCAGCTCATGCTGCGCTTCGCACCAGTAGGGTTTTAGATTACGCGCGCTGTCTGGCGTTTGCCGGTAGCCTGCCGCACGCCGGTTACGATAGATGCGCGAGGCGATGCCGAAGTTGCTCAACAGCCGCTGTACATCTTCCAGCAGGTCAAGCGTGTTCGCCGCCAACCGGACACTGCCGCCTTTTTCACCGCCATCCTGGAAGCTGCCATCAGCGGTAAACAGCGCCTGCAAGAAACCACGCTGCATCGCTTCCTGACCCTGAAAAACCACTTCCGGAACCTGGTGTTTTTTCGCCGCCAGTCCATATTCCTGTGCGATCCGGTGCAGCCGGGTCGAACTCACCCGCGCTTCATCCCGATCGGCGACATCACCAACACCCACCTCATAACTACGATTGCTGTGGGTCAGCGGCGCGACCAGATCATTCACATATCCGGCAAAGACCGGAGCCAGTTCGCGCTTTTCCTCGCCAAAGAACGACAGCACTGCACTGTCACGCTTGACCGTGCCATCACCCACCAGCCAGCCGAGCACGCGCCCCAGTTCGAGTGAGCCTTCGACACCAAAACCACCCTTGCGGTTCAGGATGTGCAGCCGGTCGCCGGGCTTTAGATCACCCAGTTCAACCCAGCCTTCAGGCGTCATAATGCGATGATTGGCGGTCGCTCGCAGCGAATAACCTTCTCTGGTTTGCAGGCGATAAACTGGCTTGACGCCTGTAAAGAACACCCGTGATGATTTCGCTGTTGGCGTGCTATCAAAGCGGCCATCAATCACCACGTCAATATCGGTCTCATCCTCAAATAATTCTGCCGCCCGAATCATGCCCTTGCTGGTGTAAACACGGGTATCGCCGGTCACGCAGGGATTAGTACAGACGATTGGTGCATGATACCAGCTGTTCGACATCTTGTTATAGCGTTCGCGGAACCACAGGCCCGGTTCGGCGCTGGCCCAGGCACTCTCGATAATCGTGTTCCACAAATCACGCGCTTTCACCGTGCGGTAATGGATGACACGGCGGCCACTGGCTTCCCATGCTTCGAGGTCGCCATCCCACACCTGATCGTAATCCTCATAACTGGTATCCGGGAACACCAGATCCCAATCGCCATCGGCTTTCACCGCATCCATCAGCTTGTCCGAAACACCCACGCTGATATTCGCATTGGTGATCTGCCCGGCAGCGCGCTTGCTGTTAATAAAATCAAAGACATCCGGGTGCCAGTCGTTGAGGATGAGCATCAAAGCACCGCGACGGCTTCCACCCTGTTCGATCAAGCCAGTCACAAAACTATAGAGCGCGCCCCAGGAAATCGCCCCGCTGGAGCGACCATTCACACCTTTTACATACGAGTGACGTGGGCGCAGGCTGGAAATGTTGATGCCGACACCACCACCACGCGACATAATCTCGGTCATCTGGCGCAGGGTTTCGATAATCCCACCGCGTGAATCGTTCGGGGAAGGAATCACATAAC
>JAIOHN010001019.1 GCA_019912985.1 Anaerolineae bacterium
TCACCAGCGTGATGGTGTAGATCACCGCTTCACCTTCTTGCGGTTCGGGGTTATTGGTGGTAATGGACATCGAGAAATCGTTGACCAGCATGAACGGCGTCGGGCTGAGTGTTGGCGTGACCGTCGGCCCCGGTGTCGGGAAGACCAGATCTTCAGTATTGGCCGGGTCCGCATCCAGCAGCCAGCCGATCAAATTCAGCGCCAGGCGGATGTTGTCGGGATAGAGGAATGACCCGCTGCGTGGTGGTGAGGTCTGCAAGCCGCCGCTGTTGGTAAGAAATTGGCGGTTGCCAATCAACGCCACGCGGGTGCCGGTTTCGGGCTGCTCGGAAGTCACGACCAACGGAATGCGGCTGCGCGGCACATCATCGCCGATGTCATAGCGGGCAACCCCATTCGCCAGATATTCGTTGTACGAGATTTCGCCATAATATCCGGCGGGACTGGAGACCAGGATCGTATTCTCAAACGGTTGGATGGTCGTTTCGACATCCACACCGCGCGCGGTGAAAAAGGCCAGCGGCCCTGTGAGGTCCGCCGTGGTCGCCACATCCTCGTTGAAGTCAGTAGCCATAACCTCGGTATTCAGCCCGCCATCCTGCTCGGTGACGAGTACGCCCCGCCCCATGCGCACACCCATTTCCGTCCACATGAGATTGAGCAGCGCCGATTCATCACTCAGACCTGTTTGCTGGCGGCCTGTCCCGACCACCGCGTCCGAGAGCAGCAGCAGCTTGCCACCACTTCCCAGATAAGCCCACAGGCGGGCGGTCACGTCCGCACTCAGATCGCCATTCGGCCCGGCCATGATAATCAGGTCAGCATCGGCGGGGATGCCGTTACGCCATTCCAGCGTGTCCATATCCGCGCCCAACTGCCACAACAGCCCACCCAGGCGCGAAAGACCATTTTCGGAGCGGTCAAAGCGGCTGGCTTCGCCATTGTCCTCGGTAAAGTAAATTTTGTAACCATCGAAACGCGGGAGCTGCTGCAACAGGTTCCCTGCCTGGGCAGGCGCACTCATCAGTACACTGCCGATGCCCACCAGGACAATTGCCAACACCATGACCACATTGATTTTCTGTCGCACGCAATAATCTCCTTTCGCATTACGGAGGAAATACTCAAATATCGGTGAAAAAAGCCCTCTGTACAGTCGTCCGTACACAGGGCTTGTGTGATTTTAGGGTTCCTGCACGATGATCGGCAGGTTGTGAATATCCGCGTTCAGCACCACCAGCGAGCTTAAGAGCCAACCGGTGTACTCCGCTGAGTCTACTTGCAGCCAGTCGCCAGATTCGTCACGCCCGATGACCTGCAAGTGGTCTCCTGCGCGCAGGCTTGCCACCTGCTCACCGCCAGTGACGGGCTGGGACATCAGCGCGATGTCACGAATACTGGTGACCGTCGCCAATGGCCCGGATGGGAAACGTAGCTCAAAGGGATCACGGTCAGCTACATCGGTGATGGTGACGCTCATGCAATCCCCCCCACTGACGCAGACCTGCTCAATATCCCCGCCTGCGATGCGCAGCGGCAGCCGCAGTTCAGTCACACTGTCCACCGCCATCTTCGCATCAGGGATGGTTTCTCCGGCGATCTGAACAGCAGCGGTTGTTGCGTTGATGACGGTCCCATCCGCCATCTGGATTTCGACCGTCGCCGAAGGATCGTCTGCGGTCTCCAACAGCAGATAGAGATAGGCATTGTTGCGCAGGGCGCGAATGCCAGCCGGTGGCATCACTTGCGGTTCGGCTGTAGCCTCGGCTTCCTCGGTGGCTTCTGCTGCGGGTGATTCGACAGTCTCGGCCTGCATCATGTCCCAGTCATCGCTCTGACCATCCACGTTAATCCAGGTAAAGCCCTCTGGCAGTGACGGCCATTCCGATTCGGGTAAATCCAGCAGCCAGGCGGCCAGCCGTTGAGCGAAGATGTAATTGCCGAGGTTACGCGGCAGTGAACTGCCCAGCACATTGATCAAGCCGTAGCCGTTCTGAAGCATCTCGGCATCACCGAGCACGGCAAGGCGTGAGTTCACCAACGTATTTTCGCCCAGCCCGGCCACATCCAGGCGGCCCACAAGGTCATCTTCCAGGTTGAGTTCCAGCGGCGGTGCGTCCTCTGCAAAGTTGAACACGTTGGAATTAGTTTCGGCATAACCGGTGCTATTTTGCAGCAGTGGCGTTGCCAGACTGTCCACGCCGATTGGCTCGACCAGCATGGTACGTGCGCCCCAGATCAGCACCGGCAGATCGTAGTCGATCAGTGGCTCGACGACCGGATGCGGGATGACATCGGGATAGGTAAAGGTTGAGGTTCCGCCCAACAGCGCGACCGAATCACGGGTGAACCAGGGTTCGGCAAGGAAGGTGTCAAGCGTCCGGATGCCATAGGCACTTGTGAGCAGCCGCAGCAGGCCGCTGTTGAAATTCTCAGTCTCCATCCCCGCGTAGTTTACGGGGTCAAGCGCCATCAGCAGGTTTTTGCCGTGGGCCAGATGCACCCAGATCCGGGCGATGGACACCAGACTCAACCGCTGTTGTGGCCCGATCAGCACGATCACATCCGCCTCAGTGGGGATGGGATCTACAAGGTTGACCACCTGAGTTTCCGCCCCCAGCGATTGGAAAATCTCATCCAGCGCGCTGATTCCGTTGGGTCCACCATCAAACACAGATGATACGCCCAGGTCGGGATTGAGGACAAAGACCACAAGGGGCTGCTCCTGCCCGAGGACAGGAACAGTGCTCAATCCAAGCGTCAGGAGCAGGCAAACCAACACCAGACGTTTTAGGCGCATAAGCTTATTCTTCCTCCAGGACGACACGAGCAACAGTGACCGCGATTTCGGCGCTGTTGTTGGAGTCATCCGGGTCGATGGAGTCCATGGACGCGATGGTAAAACCGTTGACGATTTCCGTGCCCACAGTGCCGCGCCGCACCATCGTCAGCATTCGCAGGGTCAGTGACTCGTCCGGCTGGAGGATGTCAATCGTCCAGGCACCGGTCGTGCCGTCATAAGTGCCGCCCTCGCTCAAAACATAATCCAGGCCGTTGGGCAGTTCCGTATCCAGCACCACGTTAGTCACCGGGTCGGGGCCATTATTGGCAGCGGTGACTTCGTACAGGATCAGTTCACCTTCAACCGGGCGTTCGTTGCTCACCGTCAGCGACAGCGAGAGGTCAGAAGTCGTATCCGGTGGCCCTGCAACGACCGGTGTCGGAGTCACAGTGGCGGTGGCGGTGGGTCCGGGTGTCGGGAAATTGGCCTCAATCGGGTCAATATCCAGCAGCCAGGCGATGCTGTTAAACAGAAAACGGATGTTATCCGCATGGATAAATGAGCCGGTATTGGGTGGTGAGCTTTGCAGCCCGTAGCCATTGGTCGCGAATTCACGGTCACCTACCAGGACAAAGCGCAGATCGGTATCGGTGTTTTCATAGGCAGTCGCCAGCGGCAGGAAACCCTGCGGGATGTCCTCACCGATGTTATAGATGGCTAAGCCGCTTTCGTAGTATTCGGGAAAATTGTTTTCACCGTAAAAGTCCGTATCGGAAAAGACCAGCGGTTCCACTGGGAAATCGCGCACCGATAGGTCAATGTCGATTGAGCGCGCGGCGAAAAAGGCCAGCTCGCTCAGGCCTTGGGTAATGGGATGATCGCTGCTGAGTTCGGTCGCCGTAAAGTTGACGATGGGCTGTGGCAGCGGTGCTAGCGTTGGCAGGGGTTCCGCCGTGGCCTCGTCCATGACTTCCGCAGTCGCTTCGGCGGTTGCTTCCGGGATCACCTCAACAATCACCGGCTCAGGCAGCGGGAAACCTTCCGTAAGCACGAGGTCATTATTGGCGCGCAGCCCCATGTCGATCCAGGTGAGCTGGAACAAGCCGGAATTTACATCCAGGCCGCGAGCACGCCCACGGTCGTTCTGCACGGCATCCGCCAGCAGCAGCACTTTGCCGCCATTACTCATGTAATTCCACAAACGAGCCGTCTGGTCGGCATTAAAATCCGTGGTCGGCCCGGCAATGATAATCAAATCGGCGTCATCGGGGAAATCGGTTCGCCATTCCAGTGTTTCCAGGGTTGCACCCATCTGGCGTACCAGCCCGGCAAAGCGGGAGAGGCCATTTTCTGTGCGGTCAAAACGACTCGCCTCACCATTTGCTTCCGTAAAATAAATTTTGTAGCCATCTAACCGGGGGGCGTCCTGCAAGACTGGAATCGCGTAGGCAGAGGGGGTGTAACTCATGCCTGCAGCGATAACACACAAGCCTATAATGAGCATTACCAGTACTTTTCGGCGCATAGAATAGTCCCTTTTTGATTAGCATATTAACATTGAGTATAGCATGTACAGTCCACGGCGCTATTCGGACACGTTGCGATTATTGAACCATTCGTAAACTTACATTTACCTAATTTCGGAGCAATTCTGAGCGTGCGCTGAGGATATCGAGACGCTATTGTTAGCTCACTGAAAGGCCCAACCGACACAATCGAAAAGACTCAGTATATTACGAGGAGAATTATATGAAGGTGGTCATTCTGGCTGGCGGATTGGGAACAAGATTGGCGGAAGAAACAGAGCTAAAACCCAAACCCATGGTAGAAATCGGCGGCCAGCCTATCATGTGGCACATTATGATGCATTATGCACATTATGATTTTAAACACTTCGTGATTGCCCTGGGATATAAGGGCGAAGTGATCAAAAAATATATGGTGGATTACTGCGCGCTGAACAGCAACCTGACCGTCAATATGGCGACCGGCGAAACCACCGTCCACGATGGCGAATACAAGCCGGACTGGATTGTGGATCTGGTGGATACCGGTGCAGGCACCATGACCGGCGGGCGCGTCAAGCGGCTGAAAGACCATGTAAAAGATGGCACCTTCATGCTGACCTATGGCGATGGCGTCTCCAATATCAACCTGAGGAAGTTGTTAGAATTTCATAAATCGCATGGTAAGCTGGTTACACTGACGGCGGTACGCCCGGTCGCGCGTTTCGGCCATCTCGAACTGTGCGAAGATCATGTTGCAGATTTCACGGAGAAAAACCAAACCCACGAGGGTTGGATTAACGGCGGCTTCTTTGTTGTGGAGCCGAAAGCGCTCGATTACATCGACGGGGACATGACCTTCTGGGAGCGTGACCCGCTGGAGAGACTGGCTGATGATGGGCAGTTGATGGCCTACCGCCACGAAGAATTCTGGCAGTGTATGGACACGCTGCGTGACAAGCTTAATCTGGAGAAATTATGGGAAACAGGCAATCCGCCCTGGAGAATTTGGAGTTGAATGGATGACCGAAAACCATTTCTGGCAAGACCGTCCGACCTTTGTGACTGGCGCAACCGGATTAGTGGGCAGTTGGCTGGTCAAACGGCTGGTCGATCTCGGCGCAGACGTGGTCTGTCTGGTCCGTGATTGGGTTCCCCAGAGCGAGTTGGTTCGCTCGAACACCATCGAAAATGTAAAAGTCGTGCGCGGTGACGTGCGCGATCAGGCGCTTTTGGAACGCGCACTGGGCGAGTACGAAATCGACACCGTGATCAACCTAGCGGCGCAGACGATTGTCGGCATCGCCAACCGCAACCCGATTTCAACCTTTGAAACCAATATTGGTGGCACCTGGTCAGTTCTGGAAGCCAGCCGCCGGGTTTCTACTGTCAATCAGGTGGTGCTGGCGTCATCAGACAAAGCCTATGGCAAAGCCGACCACCTGCCCTACGATGAAACCACACCGCTGCGCGGTCAGCATCCCTACGATGTCAGCAAATCCTGCGCCGATCTCATCGGCCAGACTTATGCGGAGACCTATGATATGCCAGTGGTGGTCACTCGCTGCGGCAATTTCTATGGCGGTGGTGATCTCAACTGGAATCGCATCATCCCCGGCACGATTCGCTCGGTGCTGCGCGGGCATCGCCCCGTGATCCGCTCCGATGGGCAGTACATCCGCGACTATTTTTATGTCGAAAACGGCGCGGCAGCCTACACGCTGCTGGCGGAAAAGCTGGCCGCAAATCCGGATTTGCGCGGTCACGCTTTTAATTTCTCCAACGAGATTCAGGTCACGGTGCTGGAACTGGTCCAGCGCATCCTCAAGCTGATGGATTCCGACCTGGAACCGGAGATTCTCAACCAGGCTACCCACGAGATCAGGCACCAGTATCTGAGCGCCGACAAAGCGCGACAAATGCTGGATTGGGAGCCGTTGTATACCCTGGATACCAGCCTGGAGCGCACGATTGATTGGTATCGCAACTTCTTTGAGCAGGAACCGGATGCCCAGCTGGATATGGCGATTAGAGCCACCCGGTAGCGGCATAACCATACAATGAGGGACTTATGATCACGGATGTAGAAAAATTAACCCCTATCGATTCGCCCACCGCCGGGCATTGTCGCTTCTGTGGTGCACCGTTGCAGAACACACTGGTTGATTTGGGGATGTCGCCCCCCTGCAATAACATCCTTAAGCCGGAGCAGCTCAACGACATGGAGCCGTTTTATCCGCTGCACGTCTGGGTGTGCGACCGCTGCTTCCTGGTACAGTTGCAGGAATATGTCACGCCGGACGAGATTTTCAGTGATTACTCCTACTTTTCGTCGTTTTCCGATTCCTGGCTGCGTCACGCTCAACAGTATGTCGAGATGGCGTCAGAACGTTTTGCGCTTGGGAGCGAGAGTCAGGTGGTTGAGATCGCCAGCAATGATGGCTATCTGCTGCAATATTTTGTGCAGCAATCCATCCCGGCGCTGGGAGTCGAGCCGGCTGCCAATGTGGCCGAGGTCGCGGTCGAAAAAGGCATCCCTACCGTGGTCAAGTTCTTCGGGCGGCAGACCGCGCGCGAGCTGGCCGCCGAGGGCAAGCAGGCCGATTTGATCATCGGCAACAATGTGCTGGCGCATGTGCCGGATGTCAATGACCTTGTGGCTGGGATGAAAATCCTGCTCAAGCCAGAGGGACATGTCACCATGGAGTTTCCGCACCTGCTGCGGCTGATGGCCGAAAACCAGTTCGACACCATCTATCACGAGCATTTTTCGTATTTCTCGCTGTTCACAGTGGAGAAGATTTTCGCCGCCCACGGCCTGACCATTTTTGATGTCGATGAGCTGCCGACTCATGGCGGTTCACTGCGGATTTACGCCCGCCACAGCGAATACACGGCGGAACCGGTCACAGCCGGTGTCGCCGAGCTGCGCCAGCGCGAGCTGGATGCTGGCTACGATCGTCTGGAAACCTACCAATCCTTTGGCGAACAGGTCAAAGCGACCAAGCGCAAGCTGCTTGACTTCATGATCGAGGCGCGTGATGCTGGCAAAACCATCGTCGGTTATGGCGCGCCGGGTAAGGGCAACACCCTGCTCAACTACTGTGGCATCCGCACCGACCTGCTGGATTACACTGTGGATCGCAGCCCCTACAAGCAGAACCACTATCTGCCGGGGACGCATATCCCAGTGTACGGGCCGGAGAAGATCGCCGAGACGAAGCCGGATTACGTCCTGATTTTGCCCTGGAATCTCAAGGACGAGATCATGGAGCAAATGGCGCATGTCCGTGATTGGGGCGGCCATTTCGTCGTACCCATCCCCGAAGTGCAGGTGTATGATTAAGTTTACCGGGCAGGTCGCAAACCTGCCCTTTTTAGTGGCGAGGTGGATTTAGGTCGCAGAAAGGACGGTGCGTTATTCCAGAAGAGCATGCTGTTCTTGTAAGAACTTGTTTTCGGTTGGGAAGGTTCATACTCCCCCTAGAGAAGTGAGTCTTTTAAATGCGTATCCTCGTGACCGGCCATGACGGCTATATCGGCTCCGTAATGGTTCCCCTCCTCCTCCGTGAAGGTTATGCGGTCGTTGGACTGGACAGCAATTTATTTCATGAATGTGTTTTTGGTGATGAAGTCCCCACCGTCCCCGCAATTCGCAAGGACATCCGCGACGTAACTGAACGCGACCTGGAAGGCTTTGATGCCGTGCTGCATCTGGCGGCGCTTTCCAACGACCCGCTCGGCAATCTCAACCCGGACCTGACCTACGACATCAATTTTCGCGGCGCGCTGCATCTGGCAGAGCTGGCACGGGCGGCAGGGGTGCCGCGCTTCCTGTTCTCGTCGTCATGCAGCACCTACGGCGCGGCAGGCGAGGCCATCCTCGACGAAACAGCGACTTTCAACCCGGTTACGCCCTATGGCAAGAGCAAGTCGATGGTTGAGGCGGAAGTGAGCAAGCTGGCGACTGACGACTTCAGCCCGGTGTTCCTGCGCAATGCCACCGCCTACGGCGTCTCGGCGCGGATGCGTTTCGACCTGGTGCTCAACAATCTGGTTGCCTGGGCCGTCACGACCGGCCAGGTCTATATCAAGAGCGATGGCACGCCCTGGCGACCCATCGTCCACATTGAGGATATTTCACGAGCGTTCATCGCCGTGCTGGAAGCCCCGCGCGAGACGATTCACAATCAGGCGTTCAACGTGGGCCGCAACGACGAGAATTACCAGGTGCGGGATATTGCTGAGATTGTGCGCCAGACCGTCCCCGGCTGCCATGTCGAGTATGCCCCCGGTGGCGAACCCGATAAGCGCTCCTACCGTGTGAGCTTCGACAAAATCAACGCCTGCCTGCCCAATTTCAAGCCGCAGTGGGACGCTCGCAAAGGCGCGCAGGAGCTTTACGAAGCCTATCAACAGGTGGGCCTGTCGCTGGATGATTTTGAGGGCAAACGCTACCGTCGCATTGACCACATCAAGGGGCTGCTCGAGAGCGGCAAACTGGATGATACCCTGCGCTGGAAAGCAACCGCCTAGCGCTCAAGTGAGGAACTGGATTTGAAGTTTACCGAAACCGCGCTCAAAGGCGCGTTCATCATCGACATCGAACCACACGGCGATAATCGCGGATTCTTCGCGCGCATCTTCTGCCAACACGAATTCCGCGATCATGGCATTGAGCCACCCATCGCGCAGTGCAACCTGTCGTACAACACCCACAAAGGCACACTGCGCGGGGTGCATTTTCTCATCCCGCCAAAGGCCGAGGCCAAGCTGGTGCGCGTCTCGCATGGGGCGGTGCTCGATCAAATCGTAGACATCCGCCCCGACTCCCCTACCTACTTGCAGCATATCAGTGTCGAACTCAATGCTGAGAACCGCCGCGCGATCTACGTGCCGGAAGGCTTCGCCCATGGCTTCCAGACACTGGAAGATGACACCGAAGTCCTTTACTGGATGAGCGAGTTTTACGAGCCGAAAACCGGCACGGGCCTGCGTTATAATGACCCTGCCCTGGGGTTAAGCTGGCCGCTGCCGGTCAGCGAAATCTCGGCGCAGGATGCCAACTGGCCGCTGCTGAATGCCTAAGGAGCGCTCCCCATGCTGAAGATGCATGACTTCATCACCGAACTCTATCCCATCTGCCGCAGCATCACGGGTGATGGATTTCGCACCACCATGCGCGCCATCCAGCAGCATATCCCGCTGCAACTGCACGAAGTCCCCAGCGGCACACCTGTGTTCGATTGGACGGTGCCGAAGGAATGGAACATCCGCGATGCCTGGGTGAAAGCGCCCGATGGCCGCAAGATTATCGACTTCCAGCAGCACAATCTGCATGTGGTCAACTACAGCGTGCCGGTGCATGAGCACCTGTCGCTGGCGGATCTCAAGCCGCATCTGTTCACCAACCCGGATTATCCCGATACCATCCCCTATCGCACCTCATATTACAAAGAAACCTGGGGCTTCTGTCTGCCGCACAACCAGCTTCTGGAACTCGAAGAGGGCGACTACGAGGTTTACATCGACTCGACACTCGAAGATGGCAGCCTGACCTATGGCGAGTATATCCTGCCCGGTGAGACAGATGAAGAAGTGCTGATCTCCTGCCACTCCTGCCACCCCTCGCTGGTGAATGACAACCTCTCCGGCATCGCCGTGGCGACCTCACTGGCGCAGCGGCTGGCGCAGCAGGTCAGGCGGCGTTACACCTATCGCTTCGTGTTCATCCCCGGCACCATCGGCTCGATCACCTGGCTGGCGCTGCATGAGGAGGTCGCACCGCGCATTCGGCATGGACTGGTCATCACCTGTGTGGGCGACCCCGGTGGCGTGACTTATAAGAAAAGCCGCCGCGATACCGCTGAGATCGACCGGGCGGTGCAGCAAATTCTGTGCGACAGTGGCGAACCACACAAGATTATCGACTTCTTCCCCTATGGCTACGATGAGCGCCAGTATTGTTCTCCGGGGTTCAACCTGCCGGTGGGCGCATTTATGCGTTCGCAGCACGGCCAGTTCCCGGAATATCACACCTCCGCTGATAATCTCGATTTCGTCCAGCAGCCCTACCTCGAAGATTCACTGGAAAAACTGCTGGCGGTGATCGACGTGCTGGAAACCAACTGCCGCTACGTCAACCAGAATCCCAAGTGTGAGCCACAGCTCGGCAAGCGTGGCCTGTATGGAGCTATCGGCGGCCAGTCGGATAAAGTCATCGATCAGATGGCGATCTTGTGGGTGCTGAATTTCGCGGATGGTGAGCATGACCTGCTCGACATTGCCCAACGCTCTGGCATGCGCTACGAACTCATCCGCAACGCCGCCGAAATCCTGGCCGAGCACGATCTGCTGAAATTGCGTTCTCGCTAGAGGGGACCATCCTCGCCACAACAGGCGGTGACGGCATCATAGTTATATAGGGTATCCCTGGCACCGTCACCAGATAGGTCTTCACACACTCCTCTTACCCCAGCGGTAAAAGCGCATAAACGTGTTGGCGGTGAAATGGTCTTCCCTTTCCAACTTTCCTCACAGGGATTATTCCGAAGTTTCCGTTTTAAGCAGATTCTCGCCCGCTTCGGGTGTTCGAGACTGCCGCGCCTGTGTTTCGATTTCCTCGGCTTCACTCCGCAAGCCCCCTTCCGCACTCGTCGATACTGTCTCGGATTCGTGGGGTTGTGCCGGTTGCTCAATCTGTCTAACGGCTGGTGTATCCTGGTCACCATCAAGAGGAACCATTTGGACCGGGACCCCTTGCGGGAAAATCAGCTCACGGGCTTCATCCGGCATGGAAATACCAGCACCCTCAATCGCACGTTTTACCAGCCGAATCACGGAAGACTTCACTTTCAGCCAGCTGTGCTTTGAACCATCAATCCAGAAATAAATCTGCAGATTAACGGTGGCACTGCCCAGTCTATCGACCAGGACCAGATGTTCCGGTTCGTTGAGCACCGCCGGATGGGCTTCCAAAACCTGATGAACCGTGTCCTGAGCCAGTGAGATCGAATCGTCATAGCCAATCCCAATGGTAAAATCCAGGCGTCGGTTGGGATTGCTGGTGTAATTATGAATAATGCTTTTATAAACGGTGGCATTGGGAATCTGAACATGGTTTCCAGCCAGGGTCATTAAAATGGTGGCACGCGTGGTCATGCGCTGAACAAAACCGAGCACATCATTGATCTCCACCAGATCCCCAATATTGAATGGATTTTGTATGCTCAGAAAAATACTGGCGAGAAAGTTCTCTGATATATCGCGGAAAGCAATACCCAGAACCAAACCAAATAAGCCGGTGCCGCCCAAAATCGTCAGGGCGATACTGGTCCACCCGGCCACCTGAAAAACCAGATACAGCCCCCCTAAAAAGACCATTATCCCGATGCTGCGTGCGATGACGTTTAACAACAACACGTTCATCTGCTGACTCTGAAAATAGCGGCGCGCAGTACCAGTCAGGAAGCGAGCTGCGATCCACGCCAGAATCAGGATGATCAGGCTGAAGCCAAGTAACGGGAGCGAACGCAGTAGTGTGCGTACCTGCGTCCTTAACCCCGTGACAAATGGTTGCACATCCAGTAACGCTGGTTCGACAACTTCAAGTTGATTGACCACCGCAGCCACATCCTGGGTATTGCGTGCCAAGTTGCCAGCCCAGTCCTTGAATTCAGCAGTTTGCGCCTGTCCACTGAGAAATACCACCCCATTCTGAACGCGCAGTTGTGGGTCAATGAACCATCCGGTTGCAGAGAGAATGTCCTGCAGTCGCCTCGCAATTGCTTCATCCTGGGCTGTCGGTTGTATATCGACCCGTTCGGGAACCGCTGGCGCTTGCTCGCCACTAGTAGGCGTGGTGGTCGCTTCCTGAGCTTGGGTTAGCATGAGTGGCGGCATGAAGAGAAGCATGATCAGAGTCAAAAGAACATAGAATACGGTTTTATTGCCACAGGTGTTGAATATCCACATAAGCACTCCGTCGAAATGGGCTGTTGCGCTTTAGTTGGTATAGTATAGTTGAATTTTGTTGCCAGATGGCTACACTGCCCACAACTTCTTAAATACTTATCTTTATATTTTGGATACTTGACACCAGATTAAGATGTGAAAGATCGTGAGTATGCACTTGAGGCTGGTAACTTACGAAGCACGATTATTCAAAAGCAGTTTGATGCGTATGGTAGCGAACCGTGGTTTATACTTAATCTCTCAGGTTGTAGTTTTATCAAAGTATCATATGAAATAAATCACCTCATTGCCAAAGTTTATCTTCCTAATGACGCGTACGTTGGCCCCAAACATCTATAGAATTTAAACAGATTGATACCCATTCCGTCGAAATGACAGAAAGTGACTTAGTGTTACATTGTCATCACGAAATTAACGCACCTATGGTTTACGTGGATTTCGGCTTCATATCAGGCCGCAGACGATAGTAAAGCGGCCCCAAAGGCTTCTTGAGTGCGTAACGGATGTCACGCCACAGTTTCTTGCGGTAGCGCTTCATCCACTGGTAAATCACGCCGAAGCAGTGCAAGCGCTCCGATAGCGACATCGGGTGCGCCATTACCGCCCGCAGCAAGCCGAAAAGCTGCATCCAGGCCGGGAAGAAAATCTTATCCTCCGACCAGTGGGGGTTGTAGTAGGCAATCGTCAAGCGGTGGATGCTGCGATATTTGCGGACCGATGTGCCGGGATACCAGCGGTCGAAGTGCATGAACTCGTCAAGCCGGTGGATTTTGCCCATCAGGCCCAGGTGCGCAATGAAAATGCGGTCCGATGTGGCGTAGTGTTCAAACAACGGTGTTTGTCGCATGGCGCTGGCGCGTGTGACACCGAAAGTCTGGAACACCGGATGCTCGTACATCACCAGGTCGTACATCCGCACCGCTGGCTGGTCCGATTCCGTGCGCAGGTTGTAGGTGTAGACAAAAACCTCGTTACGGTCAAGGTCTACACCCTTGGAACGCCCATAGCACTGCACATAATCGGGGTGAGCATCGAGAAACGCGACACACTTTTCCACATAGTCCGGGGCCATCAGGTCATCATGAGCGCGCCACATGAAGTATTCGCCGCAGGATAACTCAAAACAGAGATTCAAATTCCGTGAAACGCCCAGGTTTTTGGCGTTGCGATAATAGCGCACGCGTGAATCTTTTTCGGCGTAGGCTTTGCAAATCTCTGGTGTGCTGTCGGTAGAGGCGTTGTCGCAGATAATCAGCTCGAAATCGGTGTAGGTCTGCGCCAGGATCGAATCCAGCGCTTCTCGAACCAGCGTTTCGCCATTATAGACTGGCAGCCCGATACTCACACGCGGCTTTTGTTCACTCATTCACACGCTCCCATCCATGTCTGGGGCGGGTTCGCCCCATCCTCCTCAGTTGTACTGCCGGAACTCCGGTTTCACCGGACGCTCCACCAGAAAATGCTCGACACCATCATCCAGCACACGAAACGGCTGCGAAGGCTTGTGTTCGGCATCTCGTGTATAGTAAACCAGATTAGCAGGCCGCCCCATCACCCCAAAGTACCCTTCGATGGTACGCACTGACACTGTTCTTTTGCATACACCGGGAATGAAAGCATGAGACTTGAGGCGTAAATCAGTGGATTTCGAAAAACCCATCATGGTAGAATGGAATCTCCGGGGATGAGGACCCCTTCATCGAGTGGATCAGCCACTCATTATTTTCTATAGCATAGCACCATCACCTTTAAAGCAGCTAACAGTACCGAATGCGAAAAGGATCGACATGGCTCCCAAAGTCAGTGTGGTGATGCCCGTCTACAATGCGGAGCGCTTCTTACAGGCCGCCATTGACAGCATTCTCGAGCAGACGCTTGCCGATTTTGAACTCATTCTGGTGGATGATGTCTCGCAGGATGGCTCGCTGGCGTTGATGGAGCAAAACGCTGCGCGTGACGCACGCATCAAGCTGGTGCGCAATCCACACAACCTTGGCGAAGCCGGGGCGCGTAATGCTGGATTGAAAGCCGCCACAGGTGAATATGTCGCCGTGCAGGACGCGGATGATCTGGCGGCACCGGAGCGCTTAGCGGTGCAAACGGCCTATCTTGATGCGCATCCTGAAGTGGGCGCGTTGGGCAGCACCGCTCATCGCATCAACAGCGAAGGGCAGATTATCGGCCAGTGGGAAGCGCCGCAAACTCATGAGCGCATCCGGGCGCATCTGCTCTTTACCAGCCCCATCTGCCACACGACCATGATGGCCCGCCACCGCTTATTAGAGCAGCTTGGCGGTTATACCACCGAGATTTTCACCACTGATTATGATCTCTGGTGGCGTTTGAGCGGCATTTCGCGGCTGGAAACACTGCCGCAGCCGTTGGCATACTACCGTATCAGCGATAATCCGCACCGCATCACTAGCGGGCAGGCCCCGCGCCAGCTTCAGGCCTCGCAGGTCATGTCGCTGCAAATCGCCCAGGCCATCACGCCACCCGGCACCGTCGATGCCGAAGCCTACGGTCGTTTTTTCATGAGTATGCGCGGGCAGGACCAGATCCAACCCGGCGATATGCGGCGTTTGCAGCCGCTGTGGGACTTCCTGGCGGCGGACCCGCACTACCGCGCCGTCACGCGCGATCGCCTGTTCTCCACCAGCGAGAAAATCCTGCGCAGCCACCCTAGCGAGGCGTTGTATGCGGCGCGGGTGCTGCGCCGGCAGTTTGATCTACCGATGACGCAGCTTGCCCGCCAGTATCTGTACCGCGCACGCCAGCGCCGCTCATGACTCCGCTGGCCCGGCCTCAAAACGCTGGGTGATAGTGGCATCATCCATTGCATAGTTGTAGATGGCGACAAAGTGATACTCACCCAACCAGGGCCGCTCCGCATCCAGTTCATTCGCCAGCAGCAGCGGCCAACTGCTCTCCCAATTGGCGAGATCGCCGCTGAGTACATCCTCCGCAGAGAAAATGCTGTTGACATACAGCCTGACCACGCCGCGCGGGTCGCGCGTGTAGACAATGTGCGTGAGATCAGTGGTGGCGACGCCGCGTGTTTGCAGTCCCGGCAGGCCATTGGCATCAGTTTCAGTGGTGCGCAGCCGCATGATATAACGATTGGAGGGGATTTCCTCGCCCACCCCCTGCCCCAGCGTAAAGTTCCGCTGCGACGCGTTCAGCGAATAGCTGATGATGCGCGCCGGGCCGCTCTGGATGAGATTTTCCGGGCGAATCCACAGCTCGACCGTCAGTGAGTTGGTCGAGCGCACCGCCGCCGCGATCTTGTTGGCTCCGGTTGCAGAAATGATGCGTGTCGGCTGACGCACCGTCAGGAAACCATCGCCCCATTCAACCGCGTCCATATCCGTGATTTCCAGATTCAGCGGTTTGCCCACCTCACCGACATCGTGAACTTCACTGCCTTCACCTTCATCGAAGGTGTAACGCACCAGCACAGTGCTGCCTTCTGGCAGCGGGTCCGGTACTGAGGTTGGCACTGGAGTGGGTGTGGACTGTGGCGGTGGTGTCGCTGGCAGGGCTTCCCGCTTGATCAGGTGCAGCACCACATCATAGCCCACCCATGGCGAAGTCACTTCGCGCACCGCGCCCCCGGCCAGTCGTTCGCCGGTCTGCGCCAGGCCATCTGCGGCCCGATACCACTCCACATCGAACATATTCGGCGCGGCGCTGAGATCAACTGTCATGCGTGCCGGTTGGTCAGGGTGGACGGCAGCCCGCGCGCGTGAGGTCACGGCGTTGGGGTGATAGATAATCGCTTCTTCCAGGTCTCCGCGCACAGTAGCCTGCGGGCGGCGGATGTCGTTCTCGCCGTTGAGATCCCGCACCAACTGCTTATCCGGCGTGAACTGTACCAGCGAAATGCCGCGTTCTTCGAAGAACTGCCGGATGTAAATCACCGAATCCAGCCCGCTCAATGCCCCCCACTCGATGCCGCGATGTGTGAATGGCAGCGTGGCCGTCTGGCTGTAGGGATGAATCACCCAGTAACGCCCGCCGTAATTGGCCGACCCACCCGATAACAGCCACGACCAGAACAACCAGCGCTGGAAGTAAGCCGGGTTGCGCGGGTGATAATCCGGGTGATCCTGCTCGTAGTAATCCTCCGCCAGGAAAACATGCACCGGGCGATCGTTGTAATCATCGGCCCACAGCGCGTCCAGCTCGTGCGACCCCTGCAAATGGATATAACTCACCCAGTCCGTTTCGTTGGCATCAAAGCAGAATGGCTGGTTGCGCGAAGGGCTGACCGAAAGCAGATGCTGCCACGGGTCATGCGCGGCGAAATAGCGACCAATCTCCTGCGTGTAAGCACGATTGTTGGGGAAATCGGCGCTGCACCCCAGGTCGTTGACCGTCAGCCAGAAC
>JAIOHN010001020.1 GCA_019912985.1 Anaerolineae bacterium
GAAATACGCTCCATCGCACTGGCAACAGCCACCGTTGGGATTGCGATGGGCGGAGCAGGAACGGCAGGTTTGGTATGGATGAGTCACGAGGTACACAGGGTTCTGCGCGACAGCGTCAACAAGCACGCCAAAGACGGCGCAATCGACAACCCATGGTAGTTCACAAAACCAGAATTGAGGCAGAGCAAACGGATTCTTTTGAGCGGGTGGATATACTCGTTTTATTTTTAAACGTTATGAGAAAATATCCGAATGCTTTGAAGATCGCAGTCGTTCCAATAGCAGGGATCGCACTAATGTTCTTACTCAGTATGTTTTTGGGCGGTCGTGTACCACCCAATGTATTTGTTCTCAACATATCGGTAGGTGGATTACCATTTGATGATGCGGTAGCAAAATTGGAAGCCAACTGGACTCAGGGTATACGGATTCCCTTGAGATCAGACAATCGGGAATGGATAGCTATTCCTGCTGACTTAGGCTTGCGATTGAATGCACAGGCTAGTATAGAAGCTACAGAAGGTACCGGTCTGGCCGGGATTCCATTTGGTTATCAGGTGGAACCTGTGATTTCGATAGATGAAGTTAGGATGCGACAATTTCTCCAAGAATTGGCGCATGATATATATATTGCACCCGTTAACGCACAATACATATGGCATGATAGTGTCGTTTCAGGTGTGTCCGGTCAAGATGGCGTGCAGTTGGATGTAGAAGCAACCTTGCGCCAGATAAGCCAATCACCACTTGATGTTTTAGAGGGTGAGATCACTTTAGTCACCACCGTGCTGCCCCCGCTTGCCCGTGATCCTGATGATTATCTGGATGCGGCAAGGCAGTTCGTGATTGCACCATTTGAGTTGACAGTCTACGATCCTTTTGCAGATCGCTATCTAAGCTTTACGGCTTCACCCGAAACGCTTAGCACATGGATTGAGGCAGGAGAACATAGCTTAGTAGCCAGAAATGATCCAGTGTTTAATTATATTGATACACTGAATAATAGTGTTCAATTGGACTTGCCATCTGACGGTTATCTGAATGTTGAAGAAGTTATTAATGCCATTAATTTATCCTTATCAACAGGATCAACCTCGGCACAGGTACTGGTGCGATTTAATTCAACAACTTATGAAGTTGTCGCCGGGGACACAGGCTACCGAATTTCTCGTAAAGCAGGGATTCCTTTTTTCTTGATTGAGGAAGCCAATCCTGAACGAAACCTGAGTGTTTTGTCGCCGGATGATATTATCAATTTACCATCCCGTGATGTGACCTTACCACTTCCTGTAGTTGCTAACAAACGCATCATTGTTGATCTTGAAACTCAGTCATTACTTGCTTATGAAAATGGTCAAGAGGTTTTCAACTGGCAGATTTCATCGGGCATTTCAGAAGCTCCAACATCACCGGGCATCTATCAGATTCTCAGCCATGAACCAATTGCCTATGGTAGTAGTTATTCCTTATGTAACGATACGGGGTGTGGTCAATGGGAGCTTAACTGGTTTATGGGTATTTACGAAGTTGTGCCAGGATTAGTCAATGGCTTTCATGGTGCTGTTCTCTTACCAAATGGGAACTATCTCGGAGGGAATAATGTCGGTGTTCCGTACACTCTGGGATGTGTCATGTCGCGCGATGATCAGGCAAGACAACTCTATGACTGGGCTGATCACGGCACAGTTGTTGAAATTATTTCAAGCGACTATCCACCACAGAGTGAACTTGCCCGACGCGCTTTCAACTTATACCAACCATGAGATAAAAAGCCGTGTAAAATAGAATGTCAAAACGATGGGTATGAAGATGGGACGCACCTTACAAGTTGAGTACCTATTTGTGTATCCAGCGTGTCGCGTCGCCAAATCCCATGCAGCCGAGGCAGATGCGCGAGACTTTCATGCCAGTTGAACCTAACCGAACATATTCCACGAGATTCTTCCTTTAAATTCTTGTTTAGGCTTACTGTTGTTATTCAATTCAAATATCAATATAACCCGATATATACGCTCCATTATGCTGTTCCATGAGCGATCTGGCGAGGAGATCGACGGCAGGCTGCTTCTCGATTTCCCACGCCCCTCACCTTAGCCTGCTCGTCACGCCGCGCCTGCTCCAATGCCGCATGTCTTCAGGTGCATTTCT
>JAIOHN010001021.1 GCA_019912985.1 Anaerolineae bacterium
CGCCCATGAAGTCATCGGGGCTGGCTTTGGTTTCAACCGCGGTTTTGATCGACTGGAAGGCTTCGCGCACCGCTTCATCACTGTCGATATTGAGCTTGACACCGCCGATGTCGGTCTTGTGGGTGATTGTCTCGGAGTGAATTTTGATCACGACCGGATAGCCAATCTCCCGCGCTGCTTCGACCGCTTCGTCCGGGGTGCTGGCAAGGCGGCTTTCGGTGGTGGGGATGCCATACGCCGCCAGGACTTGCTTCGATTCATGCTCAGTGAGAATGGTGCGACCATTCTGGCGCGCGTGGTCGATAATTTGCGCCACCTGATCACGGTACTTGCTGTGATCGCCGACTTCGGTCAGCACCGGGGTCTCATAGAGGCCGCTGAGGTTATAGGCGTAACGCCACATGTAGTTAAACAGGCGTGTGGCTGTATCAGGATAAGCAAAGGTAGGGATATTGACCCGGTTGAGGATCGACACTCCGGCGGCGACATCGCTGCCACCCATCCAGCTCGCCAGCACCGGTTTGCCCTCGATGCGCGCATAGGGTTTGAGCATCTCCGCCGTTTGCGTGGGGTCGGACATCGCCTGTGGCGTGAGGATCACCAGCAGACCGTCGCTGTTGGGGTCTTTCGCGGCAATTTCCAGCGATTTGGCATAGCGTTCTGGCCCGGCGTCTCCCAGGATGTCGATGGGATTGGCATGACTCCAATGTTCGGGCAGCAGTTCGTTGAGTTCCATGATCGTCTCACCGGAGAGCTCCGCCAGCTTGCCGCCCTGCGTGATGAGCGCATCAGTCGCCAGCACACCAGGGCCACCCGCGTTGGTGAGAATGCTCAGGCGCGGCCCCTTCGGGCGGGGTTGTTTGGCGAGCACTTCCGCCGTGTAGAAAATATCCGACATGCTGTTAACGCGCAGCACGCCCACGCGCCGGAAAGCGGCATCCAGCACTTCATCGCTGCCGGTCAGCGAACCGGTGTGGGAGGCAGCCGCCTGCGCAGCAGCTTCCGTGCGTCCCGCTTTAATGACAATCACCGGCTTGGTAAAGGAGACTTCACGCGCGGCTGAAAGGAATGAGCGGGCGTTACCCACGGACTCCATGTAAATGACGATGCTGTTGGTGTGCGGGTCTTCGCCCAGGTAATGGATCAGGTCGCCCCAATCGACATCGAGCATCGAGCCGATGGAAATAAAGGCGCTGAAGCCGACATTTTCCTCAAAGCTCCAGTCGAGCACAGAGGTGCAGAGCGCCCCACTCTGGCTGATAAAGCCTACGCTGCCGGGCCGGGCCATTGCCCCGGCAAAGGTTGCATTGAGACCAGTCAGCGGACTCATGACACCCAGGCAGTTGGGGCCGATGATACGCATATTGCCTTCGCGTGCTTCTTCCAGAATCTGGCGTTCCAGTTCCGCGCCTTCCGGGCCGCGCTCCTTGAAACCAGCCGAAATAACGATGGCACCGCGCACACCCACATCCACGCATTCGGCGATAATGCCGGGTACAGTTGGCGCAGGCGTGGCAATCACAGCCAGATCGACCTGCTCACGGATCGCGCCGATACTGGGATAAGCCTTAATCCCCAGGACACTCGGTCGTTTGGGGTTGACGGGAAACACCGTGCCGCCAAAAGGATTGCTGATTAGATTCCACAACAGCGTTCGCCCAACCGTCCCTGGTTTTTCGGATGCGCCGATCACGGCGACGGTTTTCGGAGCGAAAATTGCATCAAGTGTCTGGTATTTGTAGCGTGTTTGCGGGCGGCGTATACCCTGTTCTGGTATCGTCACGATTTTCTCCTCTCTCGCAATTACGTTAAAGATAACGCATTTAACTCAAGGTCGGCAATGTGGGTCCATGAGCTGAATACGAAGCTAATTCAGAAGTGGATAATGCAAAACTCCATCATTGTAGTATAGACTACAGTCAGCGTCTTCGTGACATTCTTCTGCGATCTTTGCCTGAGAATCATCTCATGGAATGGCGGGGAAAAACAGCGCGGATTGGATCAGGCGTTGGGGTCGGCTCCCGGTGGTTTCGCGCTTGAAGGTGTGCCTCGTCGCGTCAAGCGGCGCACGTGTTTCATCAATTTATGTTTGAAGGCATCGCGCAGGATATACCACGGGATGCGGGTCGCGATCCACTGTGGATTGGTGTAGTTCGTTGCATAGGGCAGTTCCATCGCCCGCAGATGTAAACCATAGACCAGCGGTGATAGCTGTCCCAACTGCACCTTATCCAGTTGCTTGCGATAAACCTTTTGCACGCGCATGGTGTTCTGATAGCGGCTGGTCACACGCTGTAAACTCGTGGCGAGATGGCGATAAAAGAACAGGAACTCAGGGATTACATCCATCCGGTAGCCCTCAAACACCAGCTTCGCCAGAAATTCGTAATCCTCGCCGATGATATAGCGGTAGTGTTCTTCTTCCAGGATAAAGCCACCGAGCGCATTGAATACATCGCGCCGGACGATGAAGTTGGCATCGCCGAAGCCGTTTTCGAACATACTCAATTCCAGTGAGTCCCCTACCGGCAGATAGGTATAGGCTGCTTTGTGCGGATAGCTGACCGTATCCACCTGCTCACCGATCTTGTATGGTGGTTTGTGACCCTCAAAAGCATGCATGTAAGAGGTGAGACAGTCGTCGCCAGAATAGCGGATACATTCGAAAAAGCGCTGGACCATGTTTGGCGCAGGCACGTTATCGGCATCGACAAATAGGACATACTCCGCGTCACCCATTGCCACAGCGAGATTGCGCGTCTGGCTCAAACCCTCATTTACAGCGTTCGTAGCGAAATGCCAACCGCGACTTTGGTAGCGCTCCTTCATGGTCTCAAAGACACGCACGCTCTCCTCGTCGGTAGAGGCGTCGTTGATGACGTAGACGTTGAAATTCTGGGTGGTCTGATGTTCCAGAGCTTCCAAAAGCTGCGGCAGGTACCTGCCGTGATTGTAATACGGGATGCAGACATCCATCAGCTTTTTAGCGGGCTGCATGTCGATCACACGTGGTGGAGTGGCTTTGACATGCTGTGCGTACTCGCAGACCTCAGCGTGGAAATCCAACCAGGTTTGGTTCGCGCCCTGCCAGTCATAATGTCCGCGTTCGCTGTCGGGACGGGGACCGTGCGTCAGCCATTCTTCCAATTTACGGGCAAAAGGCCGCACATGCGGTGAGAAAAGCTGATGTTCACCACCCTCTTTCAGCACTTCGGGGATACCTCCCGCGTTGGAAAAGAGGCTGTTGAGGTCAGGAATCAGCGAGCATTCAACCACGGTAAAACCGAACACCTCCGAAAGGCTGGGCATGACCACCAGCGTGTCACTGGCATGTTCAGCCAGGTAGAGCTGCGCGCTAAAAGTATCGAGCTGATTGAGGATTGTTACGGGAATACCCACCGTTTCCTGCAAGTAGCGGGCTGCACCTTCGGCAGTCAGATAGCTGTGTTCACCCTCTTTACCCATGAAGATAACCTCTTCGAGAGTATCAAGAGTGGTGCTTTTAAGATCGTGCTTGAGATAGGCCAACGTATCGATAAATAGTTCCAGGCCCTTACGCGTTTCCAGCCTGCCGAAGAAGACAAGTCGTTTGAAATGCGGTGCATGTGTCGTGACCGTGCTGGTTTGCAATTGATTGGGGAAAAAGGGATAGCCTAGCGCACGTACGCGCTCTACTGATGGGAGCCGCCAGCCCTGCCGCCGTACCCAGTCCAGAATATACTCGCTGGATGCGACCACGTAATCACTGTGGCGGGCGACATAGCGCTCAGTGTAGTCCAGGCTTAAAAAGGTCAGTGCTTCATCTGGGAGCTGCTGCATGCCATCAGCCAACCAATGGGTGCTGCTGTGGAGCACGTTCACGCAGACAGGATAAGGTTTGGGTTGGTAGCGGCGTGAGCGCACTAAATGGAAACCGTTGGCGTGCCAATCTTGAAGGTAAACCACATCTGTGTCCGCTGGGATAAGTTGAGCAGCCAGCCGTGCGCGTTGGATGTACCACCAGTTGCCAAATGATTGGTGATCGTCAAACGGCGCGTAAGCATGGATAACCGGGACACCCATCTCATCATATATCGACCGCCATTGCTGCTTGGGGGTTTCCATTTCGCCCGCAAAAACAATCGTGACATCGTACCCATTCTGGCGCAGCAGCCGGGCAAAATAGGTGGTGTACGTGCCAATGCCACCATTCTTGATCGGGCCAACCATTTCCGGTGAGAGGATTACGGTTTTGAGAGGGGATGTGTTTGCCGCCATACAGAGAACTCCAGGAATATGCGAGCTTAGTTTAGCCATACATTCGCATATAAATCTATACCGAACTGGCAAATTCTTAACAAGTTACTGGATCGCTCTTAGCCGAACCTTAACCACGTGGACAGTAATGGCCTCTAGTCTGCGCAGGACTCAACCCTATACAATACAGGGAGTTTTCCATTGAGGTGTCTATGCTGCAACGCGATATTCTCGATAAGCTCCGTCACAACTTTGTGGTCAACCTGCTCGACGGCGCGTTCTTCGGTTTTGGGATGGGGTTTGCCTCCTTTGTGACCGTCATCCCCTTATTTGTCAACAGCATCACGGATTCAACGACGATTATCGGCCTCATCAGCGCGCTGCACCTGATTGGTTGGCAGCTGCCGCAGTTGTTCACGGCGAGCCAGGTCGTTGGGCTGCGTCGTTTCAAGCCAATGGTGATGCGTCGCACATTTCATGAGCGCTGGCCCTTCTTCGGGTTGGCGGTGGTCGCTCTGCTCATTCCGGTAATGGACCGGCAGCTGGCACTGGCCCTCATCTTCCTGATGGCATTGTGGCAGTCATTTGGTGGGGGTGTCACCGCGACCGCCTGGCAGAGCATGATTAGCAAGATCATTCCCGAAGCGCGACGTGGAACCTTCTTTGGTGCGCAGTCTGCTGCGGCTAATCTCCTTGCAGCAATCAGCGCAGTGATGGCCGGGACGCTGCTTGTTACGCTGGATTATCCCACCAACTTCGCCGCCTGCTTCGCCATTGCCGGAATCAGCATGATTATCTCCTGGATATTCCTGTGGCGCGCCTATGAGCCGGAACATGAGCCGCGTGTGGTCACCCAGAGCCAGGGTGATTTCTGGCGCAGTGTGCGGGATATTTTGCGGCGCGATGTCAACTTTCGCTGGTTTATGGTTGCGCGGATTCTGGCGCAGTTATCGTACATGGCCGTGGGCTTCTACACGATCTACGCCGTGCGCATCTACAGTATGAATGAGCAGACTGCTGGTGTGATGACCGGAGTGCTGCTGCTCGGTGTGACCATTGCCAACCCCCTGATTGGTTGGATGGGTGACCGCTATGGACATCGGCGTATGCTCACCCTGGGGTCAATCGTGATGACCTTGAGTGTGGCTGTCGCTATTTTCGCCTCAGACGTGAGCTGGTTTTACGTGGTGTTTGGGCTGGCAGGTTTTGCTCAGGCGGTGCTGTGGACCACGACCATGGCGATGACGGTTGAGTTTGGCGAAGAAGATGAACGCCCCTACTATATCGGGCTGGCGAATACGCTGACTGCCCCCACGACTATCCTCTCCCCTATCCTGGGTGGCTGGCTGGTGGATGCGCTTGGTTTTCACTCAATGTTCACTGTGGCGGTCGTGGCGGGTGTGCTGGCGGTGGTCGTCTTGCAGACTACCGTGCTCGACCCGCGCCGTCTGCGCCCGGCTGTGCCAACACCTATTGGCGATTGAGAGAAGCAGACAGACAACACCAGAATAGCGCCATGTGGAGCGCTGTATCCGACACCTTATGATCTTTCTCGCCGCGCCACGTTATTTTTATTACTCCCCGAACACCATCTAATCTATTACCTTGCTAAGTAACAATAATGCATGGCGTGTGGATTGTCCCAAACATCCTTGCAGATCACGCTCCGTTTCCTGGGCGCGCTGATGGAAAGCATCCAGGTATCAACTTTTTATATATAACGGAGGTAAATCTCGTGATTAGAATCTTGATTGGCGTTTTTATCATCCTCCACGGCTTGGTACACCTGCTGTATTTCGGGTTGAGCAGGAAGCTGTTTGAGCTTGATACCCCTCTCGTTGGTTGGCCGGAACGATCGTGGTTGTTCTCGAGCTTTCTAGGAGAATCTGCTACACGATCGTTTGCCAGTGCGCTTTACATGCTGGCGACCGCCCTGTTTGTGATCAGTGGTGCAGGCATTCTTCTGCGCACCAACTGGTGGACCCCGGTCCTTGTGAGTGCCACAATCTTTGCTTCAGCCATCACCATCTTTTTCTGGGATGGCAAACTGCTGCGGCTGCCAGACAAAGGGTTCATCGGCATCCTCATTAACATCGTGATTTTAGTAGGGCTATTTTTGATCGAGCGGTATTCGATTGCGTTTTAATGCCACCCTCTAGGTGATAGACTGCGGGTGAGCCTTGCAAAAGGTGATCCCGCAACCTTTGCACGACGAAGCAGCTTAACTCTCAGATTGATCACTTTTAATCTTAAGCTCGTTTCGAGTAGCAACCGTAATTTTAAGTAATTATTAAACAGTATTTGTGCTAAAAACTTCCATCCGATGCTAAAATGAATTTAGTGTAAATGTAGAGAGTTGATTACAATCTCTTTCAATAACTTGAACAAGTCTTCAATAGGGTATTTATTTTTATTGTTTGGATTATGCCGTTAACTTTTTAGCATTCATACGTCTACCCTGGCTGAGACATAGAAACATTTTCCATTGAAGCCAGAACTCATCCTGTAGGGTACAACGTAATATCATAGCTGAACTGCCGATTTTTCGACTGATATTATTGTATTTGAAAACTGGCTGTTTAAACTCAGACCCGACGATTACCGGAGGTTTCTTAATGGAAATTCAATCGCGTTCCGTAAATGGAGTCATGGTTCTGGAATTGGCTGGGCGTTTGGATGCCTATGAAGTGCCATCACTGAAAAATTGGCTTGATGCCAACCCTGATTTTGCCAATCTGGTCATCAACCTGGATGGTGTGAACTTCATCGATTCATCCGGGTTGGCCGTACTCGTCACAGGTGTAAAACGCTGCCGCCAAAATAAAGGTGAATTGCGCTTGTGTAATGTGCAGCAAAATGTCAAAGTCATCTTTGAGTTGACACGGCTGGATAGTGTTTTTGATACCTATGAGGATGAGGCATCAGCGATCAGCACTTTCTCATAAGCATCGCTATCCTGAATCTATTGCAGATGCGCTTTCACACGTCTATTCGCAGGGTTGGTGGTATTTTTCGTGCTACATTGGATGTAGTTAAAACATAACCTGCACGATGTGGGTTCACGCGGTATCGTTATCACCCAATCACAGGAAGTGGATAATCAAACAAAACGGAAAATATGAGTAAAAAATTTTCTGATAATCCCCAGGTTCTGTCGTCGATTCTGAACTCCATGCTTGACTGCTTTATCGCAGTTGACAAAAACATTTCCATCCTCGAGCTTAACCCCGCTGCTGAAAAAATTCTGCGTTGCTCCCGTGATACAGTTCTGGGGAAGTCACTGGTGGAGTTGATCATCCCACCTCAGGATCATGCGTATTACGGAGAGCAGATCCAGCACCATATGGAAACCGGAGATGACCGATATCTCAACACACGCATGGAAATCACTGCCCTGCGCGCAGATGGTGAATTATTCCCGGCAGAACTGACCATCATCCCCATAGAAACAGACGAAAAAGAAATGTTTGCCTTGTTTCTGCGGGATGTCAGCGAGCGCCGGCAGGAACAAAATGCCCTGGCAGGAGAGCGTAAGCTGCTGCGCACGCTGATCGATACCATGCCGGATTATATTTATATCAAGGACCTTGAACATCGTTTTGTCCTGACCAACATTGCCCATGCGCAGGCACGTGGTTTTGAATCACCAGATGATTTGATTGGCAAAAGCGATTTCGACTTTTTTCCACCTGAGATGGCGGCAGAATTTCATGCGGAAGAGGAACAAATTTTCCGCACGGGTAACCCCTTATTGAATTATGCGCAGCCGTCGAAAGGTTTCGCTGGCGGATTTGACTGGGCATTATCAAACAAAATCCCTTTACACAATCTGGATGATGAACTTGTTGGTCTGGTGGGGATCACGCGCGATATCACCGAATATAAAAAACAGGAACGTGAGCTCCATCGCCACGCCATGTTGCAGGATAACTTCACCGATGCTGTGATCTCAACCGATCTGGATTACCGCATTCGCACGTGGAATAAGGCGGCGGAAGCTATTTACGGCTGGCTTGAGGAAGATGTTATCGGCAAAGATTCGACAGCTGTACTAGGGACGCGCTTTGAAACTGAGGAAGCACACCAGCGGATGTTAGAAGAATTGTATGAGAAGGGGCACTGGCTTGGCGAAGTCATTCAGCAGCGTAAAGATGGGACAGAGTTATATATTCTTGGTTCTGTGAACCTGCTTAAAGATGCAGATGGCGAGCCTTTTGGTGTCGTGGCGATCAATCATGATATCAGCGAACGCAAACAACACGAACAGAAGCTGCAACGAGCCAATGCGCGTTTTCAACATCTGATTGATAATCTACAGGGCGGCATTCTGCTCGAAAACGAAAATCACAAGATCGAGCTGCTGAACGATACCTTCCGTGAGATGTTTCAAATTTCGACCCCTTTGGAAACGCTAATTGGAGCAGACTATTCGCAAGTTTTGCAAGCGAATAAGGACCTGTTTGTTGATCCAGAGCAGTTCATACAACGTGTTGGTACGATCATGCACGACTTCAAGCTGGTTTTGGATGACACCCTGCATCTTAAATCGGGTCTTATTTACGAAAGAGACTTTATCCCTATCACTGTTGACGATACATACGTTGGAAATTTATGGCATTATCGGGATGTGACGGCGAAGGTCCACGCTCGTCAGCGTTGGGAGCGGTTGCTCAAGCTAGAGGAGTTAAACAAAGAAATTATTCGTCTGTTCGTCCAAATGGATGACATTGATAGCGCTCTAAATCGCACATTGGAAATGACCGGACACTTGATGGATGTTTCTCGGGTCTATGTGTTCCGCTGCCGCGAAGGGGAACATCTGTTGGATAACACGCATGAGTGGTGTGCGCCCGGAATACCCGCAAAGATTGACAGCTTTCAGGAACTGCCATTTGACGATCTGATGCCCTCTGCCCTTCCGATGCTGGTTCAAAATGGGATTATCGCCTCGCAGCATATCGATGAACTCCCTGATGATGTGCGGGCAATTTTGGAGCCAAAAAACGCAAAGAGTGTATTGATCCTCCCTCTAAATTCGGGCAATCGCATTC
>JAIOHN010001022.1 GCA_019912985.1 Anaerolineae bacterium
GATTCTGTCAGGACATAAATCGCCTGATCAATCGCCATCCGCTCCAGGATCAGATTCGGCTTCAGCGGCCACAGGCCATTATCCATCCGCCACTGGTTGACCTCTTCAATAATTTGCTGTGCAGCGTCTGAATCTTGCTCCTGCTGTGCATTAGCAGAAGACAGGCTAAAAATAAGAAGTAAGAGTGCAATTCCTGCCCACTTTTTCAAAATAGATTTCCTAACTTTAAAACAAACGGACTGTAATAATCTTAAAGTTATTACGCTCGTCAGTCAATTTATTGCCGCTAAAATTCATGCTTGTGAAGCAATAAATGGGAAATATTACAAATTTCTGTCCTATAACCACCCGATTTATAACTTAATCGGGCGCATTGACCTGCCGCGCATCCTGGCGTCTGCTGCGCAGCACGATCAGGATCACCCACAGCGTACCCAGTGTCAGCGAGGCCAGCACATCGCTGGGATAATGCACGCCCAGGTAGACCCGGCTTAAGGCCACCAACCCCACCCATATCCAGCAGGCCACCGCCCAGACGGGATGCTCCATCTCCCATAAAAACACGCCAATCAACCCGTAAACCGCAACAGCGGTTCCCGTATGGCCGCTGGGGAAGCTGTAACTGATTTCGTTCATCAATGGCGGAAACACACTGGGCCGTGCGCGTTGAAACAGCAGTTTGAGACTGTTGATAATGGCCCCCATCCCCAACCAGGAGAACATCAACTGGATCACCTTGTCGCGGCGTTGCGTACGCCACCACCAGATTCCGCAGATCAAGACCGGCACAAAAGAGAGTTCGTTGGCTGTGTAAGTAATGGTCAGGAACACCACATCCAAGGTGGGACTGCTGAAACTATGCACCAAAAGCATGATCGGCTCATCCCAGTCGAAGCCTTCTTGCAACCAGACATCGCCCGCCAGATCAAGAAAGGTATAGGCCGAGCCGAGAATCAGCACCACCAGCGTCATCCAGCGCCAGTTCAGGTACTGCTTGATATAATCCCAGATCCGATTCCACATGATACAGCCGTCCTACGGTTATAGTCGCTTCGCAGTGGGTCTCTATCGTAGTCGAAGTTGATGAGAAATAAAAAAGAGCAGTCTTTTCATGCCTGCTCTTTGCGCCAAGACGAATGTATTCCGTTTTCAGGAGAGTTTGATCAAAGATTGGGTAGGGTAATCTGGTGTTGGGATTCCTTGCTGACCGAGCAGCATGTTCAACTGGGAGGCATGTCCATGCACATGGCGCAGGTTGTAGATCAGTAATTCCAGAAAACTGCACTCGCCCCATGAGAAATAGCAGCGCAGTGCAATGGTTTCCTCGGTCAGCGCTTCAATCGTCGCCTTGCAGCGCTGGCGGCAATCCACCAGATAATTCAGGAGTTCATCTTTCGTATAAACGCGCTCTGGCAGCGGACCGCCGTCGTACTGCTCGATCAGGGTGAAGGGAGCCGGGGGGACAAAACCATCCTCCGTGCCGGTCAGATAAAGATCGAGCCAGAACAGTGTGTGATAGCTGACGTACCAGAATTGGGCGAATTCCGGTTTGGTATCCGGTGTTTGCCACAAGGGCGCGAGCCAGAGTTCATCTGGACAGACGTTCATGGTCTCTGCGAGATAATCAATCGCGGCCCCAAATTGCTGCCAGATACTGGTTTTCAGATTTGTATCCATTGGCATACCCCTCCTTTTCCCAGAATGCGGTCGGTATCAGTGCGCTTTGTCCCTGGCCTGGGGCACCCAATCCACCCCCGGAACATCATGCTGTCCAAGCAGCAAATTCAACTGCCCGGTGTGTTCCTGAACATGGCGCATACTATAGAGCTGCATCTCCAGGTAACTGGCTTCCACCCACTCAAACGTGCAGTGTTGAGATGCTTTCTCATCGGTTAGCGCTTCGAGAGTTGCCTGGCACTTCTGGCGGCATTGATCAAGGTAGGTGCGAACCTGGTCTTTGGTGTAGGGGGTTTCCGGGAGTTTGCCCCGGATGAAGGGGGGCGGCGGCGCAAAGTTTTCCTTAGTGCCGGTCAGGTAAAGATCGAGCCAGAATAGTGTGTGATAAGCCACAAACCAGAACTGCCCGTAGGCGGCATCGTCCGGGTCTTTCCACAGGACAGCAGTCCAGAGCTCATCGGGACACAGGCTTATCGCGTCATCCAACATATCAATCGCCGCCCCGAACTGCCGCCAAACACTGGTTTTCAGCATTGGGTCCATTGGAATACCTCCCCTGATCTCGTACTCTAGAAGATTTTGCGAGCATTACAGCGAGATAAAATTCTAATGGACATTCTAGCCTGTACCCGTTTATTGCACAAGTGTTCTAAAAATTGCTCCGTTGCACCCCTTACACACTCGCCTTGACGGCTTCAATCGCATCGTGTATCTGGGCATGATGCTGGCGGTCATGGGCGAAATTACCGGTGACGAGCTGCGCAAGCTGTTGGTAGGCGAATTTATGGTGCGCCGCAAATGTTGCAGGCAGCACTTCAATCATGCCCACTGTCGCCGCTTTCGAGCGATCCAGCTCGGCGACCAGATCGGCGCTGGTGGGATAAGCGGCCAGCGTCCCGGCAAGGTGGATCGGGCCATTATCCGGCCACGGCACCTGATTTTCCCCGCCCGCCGCGCCATGCATCCAGATATGAACCCAACGCTCTGTCCAGATCAGGTGAGACAGGTTTTCGCACACACTCCATTCCTGCTCGGCAGGTTTTTGCGCCAGCACCGCTTCCGGCACACCCTCCAGCACCGCCGCCAGTTCATCGGCCAGCTGCGCGTAAGTCTCGCGCACCGAGTCGGCCAGCGCTGCTGGTGTTTCCGGCACATCTGGCGCGCTGCGTTTCGAGAGCTGCATGTCGGCTGTGTGCAGTTCCTGCCCACGATAAAACTCGATTTTGACCACATCCCCGCCGTGATGACCGGCCAGTGCGGCCTGCATCGACGGGAAATCGACCACGGGCTTCCCATCCAGGCGGATGAGCACATCGTCAGTCTGCAAGCCAGCGGCGGCGGCCCCCATGCCATCGGCGACGCCGAGAATATGCGTCCCCTGCGTGACTGGCACGCCCAGTTGAGCGGCGGTATCGGTATTTAACGGCGC
>JAIOHN010001023.1 GCA_019912985.1 Anaerolineae bacterium
GACTACCGCGCGGATGGCAGCGTTCATGCCAGGCGCGTCGCCGCCGCTGGTTAATACTGCAATGCGTTTCATGTGTTCCCCCTGCATTTCAGTTCAGTGAAAATGGTTCGTCGGCAGTTTTTTTACTGCGATCAACCATCATGTCCAGAATAGTCACCTCGCGGTGATAAATGGTGTAAATATCTTGCAACAGATGGACCGCGCTGGGCGCTGCCAGCAAATGCTGCTTTTTCTCGGCGGGAAGCTGTTGGAGGATGGCCGCAGATAGATAGGCCAGTTCTACCGGGTCCTCTGGAAGCTGCTGCGGATCGAAATCCATCTCCTCGGTTTTTGCCAGAACACTTAAATAACGCTCCACCAACGGACGCAGTCGTGTCTCTTGCTGTTCCAGATTTTCGGGATCGTTGTTGCTAATGGGATACGTCTCCACCGTGCCGACCAGATAGGACTGGTCATACTGAAGGGCTTTGATCTCAAAGCGTTCCTCGCCCAAAATCATTATATTCATCGTCCCCTGTTCCAATGGCTGCACCCTGGCGATCTGCGCCGTGCAACCGACCCGGTAGGGCCGAGCCACGGGTCCCAGCGCTTCGCGCCCTTCCGCGATTAGCACCCATCCAAACGGTTCGTCGTGCTCCAGGCAGCGATTAATCATCGCTTTGTAGCGCTCTTCGAAAATATAGAGGCTGTTCGTCATGCCAGGAAAAAGCACGCTGCTCAAGGGAAAAAGCGGTAATTCAAACATGGTAATCCCAGTCGTAATTCACCTGTGATCAAAAATAAAGAAGAGGAGCTGATGCCGATTGCCCCTCCAATCCACACGGTCAATTATAGCGCCAATGAGTGGCCCCGCCTATAGAAGCAAGTTTAACTTCTTGTAATAAAAACGCTAAACTATAGCAACGTAAATTAGATGGAGATTAGGGGAAGTCATGACCTTGCTTGCCGATCATATACAAAATTTAACCCTTATTGATACCCACGAGCATCTTGAAAAAGAACCTATTTACACCGATAACGGTCCTGATGTGCTGTGTGATCTGTTCCAGAATTATGTGGCGGCTGATCTGGCTGTGGCAGGCGCGTCTGCGCAAGCATTGAATGCCCTGTTTGATCGCGCCAACACGGATATTGAGGCGCGTTGGGATGGAATCAAAAGTGCCTGGGCCAACTGCCAGTACACAGGTTATGGTGAAGCGGTGCGCCTGATCGCACAGGAAGCCTATGGCATGGCGGAAATCACGCTGGAAGGGATCGTCGCCGCGCAAACTCGTAACCAGCAGCTGCGGCAGCCCGGTGAACGTTTGCGCATTCTGCGTGATGTGGGTAATTACGATCATGTACAGATTGATGATTTTACCTGGGTGTGTCGTCCTGATGAATCCGGTCCGGGCTTTTTCCTATACGACCTTTCGTGGGTGAATTTCGTCAATGGGGAGCCGGACCTCGAAGCCTTGCAGCGTGATACCGATGTCGAGGTGCGCGATCTGGACACATTGCGTGAAGGGATGGCTCGTCTGTTTGAACGTTTTGGCCCCTTTGCCATTGCGGTCAAAACGCAGCATGCTTATGACCGAACGCTGCTGTGGCAGGAACGACAGGATTCGGATGTGGAGCCGGTGCTGCAGAAGCACATTAGTGGGGCCAAACTCTCGGAAAACGAGCGCCTGATCCTCGGTGACTGGGGCTTAGCGCGTGGGGTGGAGCTGGCGATGGAATACAATCTGCCGGTCAAAATCCACACAGGCTATTATGCTGGTCACAGCCACATGCCGATCGAGCGTATCAAACCTGGCCACCTGTGCGCGCTGTTGTTGCGCTACCCGGACGCCCGTTTTGTGCTGATGCATATCAGCTATCCTTATAACGATGAGCTGGTGGCAATTGCCAAGCATTATCCAAATGTCTGGGTGGATCTGTGCTGGGCGTGGAGTATCGACCCGTATACCAGCATGGATTTCGTGCGCAAGATGATTCATGCCGTACCGTCGAACAAGTTATTTGCCTTTGGCGGCGATACCTCCTGGCCGAACTCCTCCGTGGCATATGCACAGCAGATGCGCCGCTGGCTGACTCGTGCGCTCGAAGCAGAGGTGGGCGAGGGGTATTTAACCGAAACTCAGGCGGTTGCGGTGGCAACCAAACTCATGAACGAAAACCAGAAAGCATGCTTCGATATTGAAGGCCGCCGCGCCACCATCAAAGCGGCGCTGTCGGCTGTTTAATACGCATACTGTTAGGAGATTGATTTGATGAGCGCCAGCATGTTTCCACCAGATTATTTTGCCCGCCAGGACGAGCGCGACGATGGGTTGTTTTATACCTTCCCGCGCAAAGTCGTGCATATCGACGATCATGCCATTGCTACTCTGCGCGACTTGTATGCGAAGCTGCTGCCGTCCGGTGGGGTCTATCTCGATCTGATGAGCAGTTGGCGCTCACATCTGCCCGAGTCACTCAAATCGCAGCGGGTGGTGGGGTTGGGGATGAATGCCGAGGAAATGCGCGATAATCCGCAGCTGGACAAATACCTTGTTCACGACCTCAATCAAAATCCCGTGCTGCCTTACGAGGACAAGCTGTTTGATGCCGTAACCTGCGCGGTTTCGGTGCAGTATCTTATCCAGCCGGTGGCGGTATTTGCAGAGGTTCAGCGCGTGCTGAAGGCGAATGGGGTGTTTGTCGTATCTTTTTCCAACCGATGCTTTCCCAATAAAGCAGTATCTAGGTGGCTATCGGCCAGTGATCAGCAGCATGTGGCATTGGTCACGCGCTATTTTGAGGAATCCGGCGGCTGGTATGGGATTGCTTCTTATGCGGATGAGCCGCCCGTGCCGCGCCAGCACGATCCGCTTTATGCGGTGTGGGGATATGCCCATTCAGAAGACAACGCCCGATGAGAGCCAATAGGGTTGGTGCTACGGATGAATGACGAACACCGTGTATAATCGGTCCCCTGGAAAGGATATTTTGTGGAGCAATCTCTCCAAACAATTGATGAACACGTGCTGCCCTCCCTGGTCCGTCAAGCGCTGGCTGACCCGAAGGCTGAAATTGCCACCTGGGAGATCGAAACTATCTACGGCGGTTGGGGTGGTGCGGTCGGCGGGACAGCGCTGTACCGGATCACCGGGCGGACTGAACAGGGCAAACCCTGGTCGCTGGTCCTGAAAATACTGTATGAGCGCCTGGGTGAAGCCGAAACCTCCCCCTATTACTGGAGGCGCGAGTATGAAATTTATCGCTCGGGGCTGCTTGACCAGCTCCCTGAATGTGAGCTGACCCCGCCAACCATTTATCATTGTGTCGAATTTGCCGATTCGTGCTGGATCTGGATGGAAGCTATTCCGGCGGCGGAACAAGCGTGGACGCTGGATGATTATCGCACGGTGGCACGCCGCCTGGGGCAGTTCAGCGCTGCCTACCTGACCGGGCATCCGATCCCCGATTATCCCTGGTTGGCTGCCAACTGGCATTGTCGCATCACGCCGCCGCTGGCCGAGACATTTGACCGGCTGGATGAATATTTACAGCACCCGCTGGTTCAGCGCACGCTGCCCCTGGACGAAAAAGAGACCATCCTGGAAATCTGGCAGCAGTTTGAGCGTTACTGCGCTGGACTTGCTGATCTGCCACAGACCTTGTGCCATTATGATGCTTTCCAGCGGAATATGTTCCACCGACCGGATCATACCATTCTGATTGATTGGGCGCTGGCGGGGCTAGGCGCAATTGGCGAGGATATTGTGCCGATGGTGGCGCTGCCTCCGTATTTTGGGATGCCAGTTTCACAGGCTGAGTCTTTAGATCAGGCTGTCTTTGCCGGTTATGTCGATGGATTGCGGGACGCGGGCTGGCAGGGTGATGCGCAGTTGGCGCGGCGTGGGTATGTCTATGGCATGGTCCTGCGCGGGTTAGCGGGTGTCAAGCAGGATATTGGCCTGTTGATTGACGAAAGCCGTCATCCTATGCTGCGGCGAGAGTATCATTGTGATGCTATTGAGCGCATTGCGGATCGCTTCGCGGATGTCCGGCGGTTTCGCCTGATTCAAATGGCTGCCGAAGCCCGACAGTTATTGATCTAGTCATGCGAGCAGCCACGAACTTCAAGACCATCCGCACGCATCCGCTGGTCATCCCGCTTTATGTGCCATCACTCCTGTATGCTTTTTGCATTGGCCTGCTGATCCCGATTCTGCCGCTCTACGCGGCTGATTTCGATATTTCTTATTCGCTCGTCGGAGTGGTGCTGGCGGCTGAATTGCTCGGAGTCACCATTGCCGATGTCCCGGCAGGTATGCTGGTTCAGCGCTTTGGAATCAAGCGGGTGATGGTTGCCGGGTTGAGTATCATTATCGTGACGACCGGCAGCTTATTCTGGGCGCAGTCGGTTCTGCTGGTGATTGTGCTGCGTTTGCTTGGCGGGATGGGCTTGGCGCTTTTTAATATCACCCGCCACACCTATCTCGCGGATACAGTGACGATCGAGCGGCGAGGGCGGTTGATCGCATTGTTTGGCGGCCTTCGCCGGGCAGGGACATTCGCTGGCCCGGCGGTTGGCGGTATTGTCAGCGCGCATTATGGGCTGCGCGCGCCTTTCCTGCTTCACATGGCGATCAGCATCGTGGCCCTGGGGATCATTCTGGTTTATCTGGAAGATCGCAAGGTCAAAATTGATGTGGGTGGTCACCGCATTAGTATTGGAAATACGCTCAAGACAAATTATCGCGCGTTACTTTCTGGCGGCAGCGGGTATCTCTTTGCCCAGATGATCCGTTACGGTCGCAACATTCTGATTCCGCTCTACGGCGCGGACATCCTGGGCTTATCGACACAGGATATCGGTTTTATTGTCAGCATCGCGTCGGCCATCGACATGATGTTGTTCTATCCTGCCGGGTGGATTATGGACAAGAAGGGGCGCAAATACGCGATTGTGCCGAGCTTCCTTGGTCAGGGAATCGGTATCGCATTGATTCCGTTTTCGCTCAGTGCCTGGGGACTGCTGGCTGCCGCCTGTGTTGTGGGGTTCGCTAATGGACTTGGCTCCGGCTCCATGATGACACTCAGTTCTGATCTGGCACCGGAAGGCAAACGCGGTGAATTTCTGGGTGTCTGGAATCTGATCGGGGATGCAGGCTCGGCAGGAAGCCCCTTGATTGTTGGCACGGTGGCCGATTTGCTGGCACTGCAACCAGCGGCCTGGGCGATTGCCATAGCTGGTTTTCTGGCGGCGGGGTTGTTCGCCTTCTTTGTCCCGGAAACACTCAAGAAACAGGAATGACGGGAGCGAAGTATCAGACTCCGCTCCGAGAATTGTTGTGTAGGAAAATGCGATCAGCTGTTTACCCGGTAGAGGGTTTCCCCGGCTTTAGGAACAAACAGCCAATCTTTATGCCCGTTCTGCCATTCTCCAAGATCAATGCTGGCGGGATCGTAGTAGCCCAGGTTGAGTTTGGCGCAGTCCTCTGGCGGGATTTTTGACGCCAGCGCGACCTGAATACGCGGAGTTTCAACACCGTTCTCAAAAGTGCCAATGCCTTTTACATGGGTGCTGTGTGCCAGAACTCCACTGGGAATGTGTTTGTACTGATCCCACTGCTTCAGGAAATAATCAATGACGTGATAGCCCGCTTCGTAAATGTACTTACCGTGGACAAAGCTGATGGTATCCAGGTGCGGTGCGTAAATGATGAGTTCGCCGCCATCCGCGACGACTGGCTCCAGCTTATACATGGCCTTCGCCCCGGTCCACAGCTCGTCATAGCGTGTCTGCGCCCAGGAGAGCACGCGCTGATAAGGTTCATCGACCCAGACAATGTGCCGCTGGCGCGAGAGATCGGCAGCAGCTTCAAAGGCGGTGATGTGATCGCCGATAAACACGCCGCTGAGTTCGCCTTTTTCGACCACCAATGCGGTCAGGGTGAGCGGGGTGGGGACCAATGCCGCCGCTGCATGAATCATGTTGCGCACAGGCGTGTATTTGTTCCCAATGATTTTCATAGTGGTGATGAGCGCCCCCAGCCAGTGGGTTTTATTAATCATCTCCGGGCCAGAAATGCCGGGGAACAGATATTTTGCGCCACCTGAGATGCCGACAACTTCATGCGGGAAGCTCGGCCCCAGGATGAGGATATGATCGTACTCGAGGGCCAGCCGGTTGATGCGCACATCAACATCGCCTTCCAGTGAGGGATGCCAGGCTGCACCGGCAATCTCCTGGATTTGATCGGTGGTGATCATGCCGATCGACGTCAGGGCATCCTCGCTGTTCCAGGCATGGTTGAGGATGCCAATATGCCCGTAGCGCTCGTAACGCTCCTCAGCGGTGATGCCCACCAGCCTGCACAACGCTTCTTCATCCAGCGGGGGATGCGTACCCAGGGCGACCATAAAGTCAAGCTGCTGCGTGTCGTGCAGCACCTCCACCAGCAGCCGGAAGAGCATGGGCAGAGGCAGGGTGCGGGTGTGGTCAGGGATGAGTGTCAGGACACGTGCATTGGTAAATTTACCGTCAAGCCCCTGGTGGAGAGTCTCGCGGATGGTGTCTTCAGTCAGTAATTCGCCTGCCGGGGCGGTGGCCTGTGCATACAGCATGATGGACCTTTCACAAATAATCTCTTTTGTGGATATGGGAGTATGTATCGGTACACACTCCCTACCATTATCTATTCATTTTCCTCGATCAGCCACATGGTGCGGTCAATGGCATTATAGAAAACCAGCTTGCGACCATCTGGCGCAACAGACCAATCGCCGTTGCCGATGGTAAAAGGCTGTGTCGCCGGGTCGGTGAGATCATGCTGTTCACCGGTCGCAAAATTACAGTAGGCCAGCCGCTGGACATCGGTGGTTGGGTCAAATGGCACATAGTAAACGCTGTTGGCATCGCGCCACTGCCACGCGCCGAACCAATCGAGCTTTTGCACCTGCGCGCCCGGTTGGGTTTCGATGGTGTAAAGGCCGTCGATTTCTGGATCGCCATGGCGGGTGATATAGAACAGCAGACGACCCCCGCCTGGGCTGACACTTAACCCGCGCATCCCTTCCCATGTGCCGAGTTCAAAGCTGCTGCCATCGGCAGTATCGACCACCGTATAGATGTTGGCCCGTGTTTCCAACTGCGGTTTGGAGATGAGCAGGCGGCTGGCATCAAGCCAGCGGGCAGAACCGCCAGACTGCGTGACTACCGCCTGTGCGTTCTGGCCGAGGATGTCGCTGACCCAGATGACGACGGTGCTTACCGCCTGACCGGGTAGCGTGTTCTGTGGTCGCACCTCCCACATAAGGCGGCTGTTGTCGGTGCTAATCACAGGAATGCGACCATTGGTTTGCACATTCCAGGATGCGCCATCACTGTTTCGCTGGATGGTGACTGTGCCGTTGTTGTAGAGGATCGTGTGGCTGCCATCTGGTGAAGTCAATGGTGGTGGGGCAGGTGTGATCTCGTTGGTCGGCGCGCCAGCCGACACGGACCATTCAAAGGTGCTGGCCTGCTGGCCGGGTGAGCCATCGACCACATAAAGCAGGTCAGGATTGGTAGGGTGCCAGGTGGGGAATGCACAGCAGCCCGCAAAGCCAAAACTGCGCAGGCTGAACGTTGCTCCCTCCTCCAGCGGCGGGACTTCGCGCGCCAGCGGTGGATTGGCGGATGGTTGCAAATTGCGCGATAGTGGGCGCGAACTGCTGTAGGCGTTGAGCTGTCGCCCGCCCAGCACGACATCGGGTTGATCGTCCAGATTCATCCACTGGCGCGGGTTGAGCATGTCCTGCTGAAAGAGCGGATAGCCGAATGAGCCGATGGTCGCCAGCGTATGCCAGGGCGCGTCGATATAATCTACCGGATTATAGAGTGTGCGGTAATCCAGTGAGCGGATTTCGAGATGCAGGTGGGGGCGTGAGTCGCAGGTGACATCCGGGTCGCCAGAGTAACCTACGACATCGCCGCGCTGGACGAGTTGGCCCGGTTCGACAGGCGCTCGATCAAGTAAATGACCATAAAGAACAACCAGGCCAGGACCGTCATGGCGAATCAAGAGGTTGTGCGGCGCGGAGCCGAAGCCGAGATTATCGACATACAGCACTTCACCCTCAGCCATCGCCACCAGCGGTGTGCCGCAGGCCATCGACAGGTCAATGCCAAAGTGCAATCCCTGACCTGCGCTGTACCATGCCTGCCCAAAATTAAATGAGCCGGTGGTATTGCCATAGGGCTGCCCAAACAGCCATGTGGCAGGGCCGGGTGGCTCAGCAACGGGCAGCGAGAACGGTTTTTCCTGTGCCTGGACCGCTGGTAAAACATTCATCAACAGAAAAAAGGTGATAAATAGCAGTAATCGATGCATCAGCTTCCTCATACACCCACACATTCGGCCCGCATTATACTGAGGAATGCTTAGAAATAGATGACAGGTCGCTGATGGATAGCTGGATGCTGATTTTGTGGATTGTCTGGGCACTGCTGCTGTTTGGCGGACTGCTCTTCGGCAGGCTGGATGAAGACCGCACCCGGCGTATGCTGACATGGACCCGCATGGGTTCTTCGCTGGTGCTGGTGGTCGCGGCATGGATGTGGTTTCTGGATAACAGTGACCCTTATGGCGTCTTGATCGCCGTAGGTATGACGCTGGGTTTCATCGGTGACCTGTTTATGGCCGACCTTATCCCCATCCCACATTTTGAGCATGTGCTGGGTGGTATGTCGGCCTTTGGACTGGGGCATATCGCTTATATCGTGGGTGTTGTCTGGATGACTCAGCAAAGTGGATATGATCTTCACTGGCTGGCTTTGCTGATCTGGTTGGGAATCGGCGTGATTGGCTGGTATGTGGTGGTCTTTCGAGGGCAACAGGCGACAGTGCTGCATTATGCGGCGCTGCCCTATGCACTGCTGCTGGCGACCACCGCCGGGACCGCGACCGGGCTAGCCCTGCAAATCCCGGCCTTTGGTCCGCTGGCGTTGGGTGCCGCGCTGTTCCTGCTCAGTGATCTTATCCTGGCGGCACAACTGTTTAACGGCGTGCGTTTTTATCTGATAAGCGATGTCGTCTGGCTGACTTACGGGCCGGGCCAGATGTTGATCGTTTACGCATCGGCGCTGGCAGCGATCTGAGTCACGGGCTGTTGCAGGATGTCCTGAAACGCAGCTACCGCATTCCCAACACCGTCTTCCTGCTGGAGCTTCACGCCCAATTCAGCGGCACGCTGCCGCATCGCCTGATCGCTTATCATGTGCTCAATCGCGGTGGCAAGCCGATCCACGTTCAGCTTATGGCGGTAAATCGCCGGGTCACCCACACCTAATTCGTAAACCCGCCGCCCCCAATAGAACTGGTCGGCCATGTGTGGCACGACCGTAGAAGGCACACCAGCCCGCAGCGCGGTCGCGGTGGTGCCTGCACCACCATGATGGACAATCGCGGCCATTTGTGGGAACAGCCAGTCGTGCGGGGCAGAGTCCAGCAGGAAGATCGATTCCGGCAGGCTGCGGCTGTGCAGCCCGGCCCAGCCTTTGGAGATGATGCCGCGCTGGCCGGTTCTTTTCAGCGCTTCGATCATGATGTTGGCTGTTGCTTCGGGGTTACGGTTCGACATGCTGCCGAATCCGAGATAAACCGGTGGCGGTCCCGCTTGCAGAAAGTCCAGCAAGGCGGCGTCCGGCTGCCAATCGGGATGTTTATCGTAGAACCAGTAGCCGGTCGTGTAGACATGGTCGGGCCAATCTGGCGCATGGGGGACCACATATGGGCTGAAGCCGTTGATCAAAGGGGTATGGTTCCAGATATGGCGGAACTGGCCTCGCGTCATGGGTGCCTCATTCAACACCCCTGTGCGCACACCGTTGATG
>JAIOHN010001024.1 GCA_019912985.1 Anaerolineae bacterium
AAATTACTTTGCAAGGCTAAATAAATCTGCTATCATGTGGCAATCGCACATTGCATAGGAGGGCTACGATGGCTGTAACTAGCGCTCAACTGACTTCTGCACGTCCAGTTGCGGAAGGCAGAACCAACCTGTGGCTGAAAGATCGCCGCTGGGATATGACCTATATCATCTTGAGTGTGTTACTGGTACCAATTCCGTACATTCTGTACCTGATCGGCGTGAATCAACTCGGTATCGATGATGATGTAAGCCGTAATGTGATTAACGGTTTTGTGGCAATCGGGGTAGGTGGTCCGCACATGATGTCCACATTCCTCAGGACCGGTCTGGATGGCGACTTTAAGAAGCGTTATCCCATGCTTATTCGCTCGTCAATCATTATCCCGATTATTGTGGTTTCACTTGCGTTCCTCAACCTGGAACTGCTGCTCACCATTTTCTTCTTCTGGGCAATGCTGCATGTGCTGCACCAGGTGACCTATGTCACAGAGCTGTACAACCATAAAGAACATAAAATGATGAAACGTCCGCAAATTAGCTGGCGTTCCCGTGCCATTGACTATGCCCTCATTCTGACTTGTTTATTCCCGATGGCGGCCTATAAGATCAGTCAGGGTACATTTGCGATTGGCACCAATGACCTCACCAAAGTGATCCCGAATCTTTTCCAGGATTCGTGGTTTTTCGTAACGATGGCGTCGATTTTCTTCATCACGTTGGCGGCTTATGTGATTAAGACTGTCACGGAATTTCGCAACGGCACCATCAACTGGCCGAAGACGATCTTCATTACACTATCGGTTGCCGTCTTCTTTCCACTGGCGTCGTTCTCTAATCTCGACACTGCTTTCCAGGGTGCGAATGTCTGGCACTCATTCCAGTACCTGCCGCTGACGTTCTACATCATTAAAGTGCGACAGAAAAATGGCGTGCTCACCAACGAGAGTGCCCCGCTCGTATCTCGTTTCAGCAAAGGGGAGAGCTATCGTGGTTTGTATGCACTCAGCACGCTGATGCTCGGTGGTTCAATCGCGATTTTCGTCGGTGTGTACGTGCTATCCGGCATTATTATCCCAGATATTGATCCAGGTCGCCGCTTTGATACGGCGTACTACACCGCAATCCTCTCGTTTCTGTGGATCCACTATTATCACGACCACTTCCTCTTCACGGACTTCGAAGTACTGGACGAGAAAACAGCCTGAGTAAAGCAAATTTGAGAATTTGAATAAAAAGAGAGTGGTTTTGCCACTCTCTTTTTTAACGCTTTCTGGAAGCAATCGTTCGATCTGAAGTCCCAGACTTGCGAATAATCTCTAACTGCTGAAAGTTGCTGACGGTAAGCTCGAGCAGGCCGTCATCATAAAACCACAATGGTGCGCCTTTTCGATCTACGCGCACATCTGCCGGTTCATCATCAAAACCAATGATTTCGATTCGGATATTTTGATAGGGCGGTTCAAAGCGGCCAGCAACTCGTCGACTCACTGTGAACGTATCTTCTTCCCAGTGCGATGAAATGTACACCCATCGGTAGTTGCCTTCTTCATAATCCATCCCCTCGCCGCTGTCTTCATACAGAATGGTCTCAAAGTCGCCTGGAAAAACACGCAAAGTTAACGTTTCATCCTGTTTCTCGCTCACAAATTGTCGTTCAGACCAGAAGGGTAGTACTGCTCCTGCACGGATAAAAAGTGGCAAGCGCTCAAGGGGGGCAGGAATAGTGTTTGTCATTCCACCGTCTAAACGCTCATTTGTCCAGTAATCATACCATTGACCGGCAGGCAGATAGACAGTGCGGCTTGTCTTTCCTGGTTGCATAACCGGCGCGACTAACACTGCATTACCCAGCAGATAGCAATCATCAATTTCTCGAATATCTGGATTGTGCGGCTCAGCCATGAACAGTGGGCGGATAATCGGCCAACCATATTCTCTGGCCTGAGCAACCACCGCATAAAGATAGGGCAAGAAGCGGTAGCGCAGTTCAATCGCCAGCCGATTGATCACTTCATATGGCTGCCCGTATGCCCAGGGTTCCTGCGGGTCTGTGCCGAATGAGGAGTGATTTCGAAAATAGGGCATCAAACAGGCTGCCTGGAGCCAGCGGGTCACCAATTCCGCGTCAGGACTGTCACGAAAGCCCCCAACATCGGGGCCGACCATTTGCGCACCTGACAGGCTCATGTTCAGGGACATGCTCAGACTTAGACGTAGTTGATCCCAATTCGACGCGTTGTCGCCCGTCCATGTCGAAGCATACCGCTGTGCGCCCGCGAATCCCGCCCGCACAATATTGACTGGGCGACGATCAGGCCGATAGGATTTCATCGCTTCCATGGATGCTCGCGCCATTAGCATCCCGTACACATTGTGATACTCACGGTGGGTTGCTGGATGGCTATCCCCATCGTGTACAACCTGGTCTGGGAGGTAGAGACTGCCATCCATTCCAAAAATGACCGGCTCGCACATATCATTCCAGATACCATCTATACCAGCGTCAAGCAGCACTTTGCATTGCTCGGCCCACCAGGCACGTGTATCGGAATCCGTGAAATCTGGAAAATGACACAATCCGGGCCACACTGCCGCCGCTACGATTTCCCCATCTGGGTACTTGAGAAACACATCTCGCGCTTTACCGGTTTTGTAAGCTGCATAATGAGAATCAATCTTTACCCCAGGGTCGAGGATGGCGACAACCTTGAAACCTTCGCCATGCAGTTGTGCGATCATCTCCGGCAGCGTGGGGAAGTACTGCTTATCCCAGGTAAATACCCGAAATCCGTCCAGATAATGGACATCCAGGTAGAGGACATCGCAGGGAATCCCGCGTTGACGGAACTCCTTGCCAATCTCCAGCAGCATATCCTGAGGGAAATAGCTGAAACGGCTCTGCTGGTAGCCGAGGAACCACATCGGAGGCAATTCGATGCGCCCGGTAAGTTCCGTGTAACGTGATACCACTGCATTGACATCTGCGCCTGCAAATAGATAGTAACGAAGCTCTCCAGATTCGGCCTCAAATATCAACTCATCGGTGATCGATTTGCCAACGTCAACCAAGCCACGGCTGGAATTATCCCAGAATACGCCGTAACTGCCTGCTTGATGAACACCCAGGTAAAATGGGATATTGTAATATAGTGGATCTGATCCACGTTCGTAGTTGTCACAATCCGCGTTCCACAACCCGAATTTCTTCCCACGCAGATTCAGCCCAGACGCGCGCTCCCCCAATCCATAGGAAGTTTCTCCAGTGCTGAGTTTCATCGACAGGCGCACACCACCGCGAATCTCAAGCTGTGTACCAACAGAATCAGCGCAAATAACCTGGTCTGAAAGGGTAGTCAATTTGATTTGAAAGGGGTAACGGCTAATCAGGCAATTGAGCGCAGACGTCCGAATACGAATGGTCTCATACTCTTCAGAAATACTGTACTGCGCCTGGGGCCACTCGGTCTTCGCAACCCCATAGGAAAACGGCACTCCCAGGTTATCAAATGATTGGGCGACACGCACGCAAATGCAGTTATCCGCAATCACCTGGACTTCCGCAACACCATGTTCGCAAGTAAAGCGCAAACCGCGTTCGTGTGGAGTAAAATTTTCTACCGCACCGATCACACTCCAGGTAGGCCGAGCAGGGTCCGGTTGCTGTCTGTGTCTTGCCAGCAAACGGTCAGACATTTGTATATCATCCACCAATTCTTTACCACTAAGCTCGGTAAAAAAGCGGACGCGTTCTTCTCGATTTGACATAGTAATTCCCTAAGAAAATGACTGGCGTACCCACTGCATTGGATCAACTGGCACACCACCTACCCACAACTCCCAGTGCAGGTGCGCCCCTGTGACACGTCCAGTAGCGCCAATCGTGCCGATGACCTGCCCAGTGGTTACAAAGTCGCCCAAATGCACATACTGCTGTGACTGATGCCAGTATCCGGTAAACACACCCCAACCATGATCAATCACTGTTGCCATACCGCGCACATTCAGTGTGTCCACCAGTACCACCTGGCCGGAGGCGGTGGCAAGGACTGGCGTGCCTGCTGCGCCCGCAAAGTCCGTGCCAGCATGGAAGCGGCTATATTCGCTGCCATTATACGAGCGCCGGGTCCCGAACGGGGAAATCACAGTCGCTGCGGCGGGCAGGCTCATAAGCCCGTCAAAATAGCGTGTGTCGCTGTTGATGGTCATGACAGCCTGAAGCATACCAAGCTCCGTATCTTCGACAGCGGGATCGAGCAGGTTGCTACGATCTGCCAACAGACTGATGGACTCACGTCCATAATTGCCAGAAACGACTTGAAGATTGGTCGAGAACGTGGTTTGTGTGCCGGTTTCGGTATCATTCAACAGCAAATTGAGTGGATAGATTCCAGCTTCGGTAAATATCGGAATGCCCTGCAAAATGGTGTGGCGCGTATGGTTTTCTTCGTCATCAACAACCAATGTACGGTCAATAAAAGTGCCGCTAATGGTAACTGGGCGTGAAGTGACCAAACGAATGCGTACGGCCTGACCTTCAACCAACGTCTGCGGCGTAACTTCAAAGCTTACAATTGGCTCAGGGAGATCCAACGCAACCTGGGGCGCTTCATAACCAGGGATGACAATTTGCTGGCCGGTATAAATCACAGAAGGGTCAGAAATACTGTTGGCCTGAAGCAATGCATTCACTGTCGTGCCGTAGGACTGAGCAATTCGAAATAATGTTTCGCCACGCGCCACTACATGAATGAGCGGTGACTCGCTGATCGCCTGGGGTGATTCCACGTCTGTTTCAGCAGGTGCTGCGGCGTCGATCTGTACAGAACGCGGGACTGTTTCGGGCACAATTACCAACACTTGCCCTACATAAAGAGAACCTGAATCCGGTATCTCGTTATAGCTAACCAATTCATCAACTGTCGTATAGAACATCACGGCGATGCTGTTAAGGGTTTCGCCCGGCTGAACAATATGGATTTGACCTTCTGGTGTCGCTGAATCGGGCCGGATCAGCAGTCGCTGTCCCACCTGGAGGCTGGTCGGGTTGACAATGCCATTAAGCTGCGATAGATCCTCAACCGTCATTCCATAATGCATGGCAATGCGAAAGAGGTTTTCCCCCCGCTGGACCACATGAATAGTCACATCGGGGGAGACTTGCTGCGCGGAAAGGGCAGGTGAAAAACTCAGCGCAAACAACAGCGCGCCACAAATCAAGCGAAGATGTTTCATTACGATTTCTCATCGAAGCGAAGTGTATCGCCAACCTTTACGCGATCTAAGATGGAAGTGTTGGCTTCAATATAATACTGCGCAGGAGCCTTCGGCGCATAGGCCGGACGCCAGGGTTTCGCCAATTTCTTATCTACAACTTTTCCGGATTTATCCAGCCAGACCACACCAATGCTGAAGAACATAAAAAACATATGGATCGCTGTATGGCTTCGGCCTTCATAAGGGGTTACAAACAGTAACCCCTCATCCTCCGGCAGATGCCGAACCAACTGCAAGCCGCGAAAATGGCACCAGAAACTACTGCACCACTTGGCTCGCGCCAGCACGACCTCCTTGGTTCCGGTCTTGCGAATGATACGCTGATCACTCATGGAATAATCAGCCGCTGTCCGATGTAAATCCGGTTCAGGTTAATGATGTTATTCGCTTCAGCGATCCGCCCGATTGAAACCCCAAAACGAAGCGAAATCCGGTAAAGCGTATCCCCAGGCAGCACGGTGTAGGTGCGTTGTGGTGTCACCACTGTCTGTGCCTGCGCTTGTCCACGCGGAATGGTAAGCTGCTGGCCGACCTGCAACTGGCTGCCACTGACGATCCCATTCAATTGGGCGATAGCCGCGACTGAGGTGTTAAACAAGCGCGCGATACGCGACAATGAGTCGCCTTCCAGCACCGTATAAGTCACCATGCCTCCACCACTCGGAGTGCTGCCAACTGGTGTGGCCGTTACCACAACCACCGAATCCCCTGGAATTGCTGTTGGCGAATCGGGACTCACGGGTATGATCAATTCCTGACCGATGAAAATGAGATAATTGGCATCCAGACCGTTGGCCTGACGGATCGCGTCGATCGTACTGCCATAACGCTCAGCCAGACGTGCCACTGTTTCGCCGCGCTCAACAGTGTGAGTAATTGTGTTCGTTACTTGATCTGGTGGGGCGGCAGTTGGCAGCGGCGTAGCGGGCACTTCATCAGAAGTAGTCGGCGTGGCTGTTTCAGTTGCCATCTCGATCGCCGTGGCGGTTGGTTCGACTTGTGTTGCAGCGGGTGCCTCCACGGTCGGCGTGGCTGAAGGCTCAGTCGGAAGCGGCTGACTTTCCTCAGTGACGGTTACTCCTGTATCTGCGGTAGGCGCTATTTCCGTTGCCGTAGCTACTGCTATTGTGGTTTCCGTCGCGGTCGCTATATCAGGTGCTGTCATTTCCTCAGTTTCGGTGACAGCTATTTCTTCAGTGGTTGCCGCTGTGACTGTAACGCCAACTTCCTGCGTGGTTTCGACCGTTGGATTCATCGCGACCTCTTCGGTAGTCTCACCGGGCGCTCCGGCCTGATCGGCTACCGTGAGGGAGGCATCATCCAGATAGATATTGTTATGCTTAACTGGTGTGCCGACGGTTGTGCGGATAAAGACCGTAACGATTTCGCCGTTTGCAGTTGCCTCTACAGAATATTCATTATAGCTGTCATAGACCTGACCTGGCTCAGACCAGATAATCGAGGCAGCTTCGCCATTGGTCCCACCTGTGGGGTCAATGCCAACACTTACAGTGACATCACCATCAGCTTCACTCAAGTCCGCCTCATCAAAGCTGGAGGACCAGATGTACGCATAGACACTGAAGCGCAGAGTTGATCCTGGTGTAACACCGCTTACCGTCTGGTAAACGCCACCAATATGCGAGGCATAAAAGGAAAGAATGAGTTGAGCATTCTCGCCGGATCGAACACGGTTGGCTTCAGCACGTGCTGCCGGATAATACTCCGGCTCACGGTTGATATAGCTCGGTGCGTCCGCAGGCGCTGAAATATTCCAGCGAGACCAGCCATTAGCGACTTCACGCGGCGGGTCATCGCCACTAATAATAAAGGGGTCTTCAAAGCCTGGATTATTTAGTAAATCTTGTGCCTGGAGCGGCAAGACAGTGAAAAGTAAGAGCAGACAGAGCAAAATGGGATAAATGGCCGTCTGTTTCATCAGGTCTCCCAGCAATAAAGTTGAAGCACAGTACTTAGTCTATGAGTATATTCTGCTTCAGGCTACCAGCCAAATGCAAAATTTAACACTTGCAACTGATTGGGGCACCAGATGCCAGAATTTGTGCAGTTTGATCGCGAAAAGAGGAAGCTAAACTTTCTTGCCGATGACCTGCTGGACGCTTGCTAAAAGTTCGGATGGCCCAAACGGTTTTGTTACATAACCATCGACTTTGGCGATACGCAGCCCGAGCATACGGTCAAGGCTCTGAGCTTTTGCCGTGACAATAATGACAGGGATGTGAGCGGTGGTGCTATTGGACTTCATCTTCTGGTAAACTTCCCAGCCATCCATATCAGGCATTATCAGATCTAACAGTACAAGTTCAGGCTGTAGCTGCTCAATCAAGTGCAAGCCTGTCTGCCCGCTGGTCGCCCCGATCACTTCAAACCCCTTACGTGAGAGGATTAACTTCACCAGATCAATCATCTCCGGTTCGTCTTCAATACAGACCACACGCGGCAATACACTGGACATGGGTCATTGGCCTCCACGTTACCTGACTAAAACTAGAATCAGTCTACCACAGAGATTCTGCTGGCGTTGATAAACGTTTGCTAATCCCGCTCTTAGCGGATAAACATTGCATCGCCAAATGAGAAGAAGCGATATTGATTCTGCTTGGCAACCTCGTAAGCGTTGAGGACATGCTCACGTCCAGCAAATGCGCTAATCATCATGAGCAGGGAAGAGCGGGGTAGGTGAAAATTAGTAATCAAAGCATCCACGACACGCCAACGATAACCCGGGTAGATAAACAGGTCTGTATCGCGCTCAAAAGCGACTACCGGCCTCCAGGGGCAAATATTTTCACTGGCCTGTGGATCAGCAGGGGAACCGCCCGCGCTAAGAATGGCGGCAGTTTCCAGGGTTCGGGCAGTCGTCGTGCCAACGGCGATAATCCGCCCGCCCGCCAACTTCGCGTCGTTAATAATGCGGGCATTAGCCGCGTCCAGGATAGCGCGTTCGCTGTGCATGTGGTGTTCCTGGATGTCCTCAGCCTTCACTGGCTGAAAGGTATCCAGCCCGATATGCAGCGTGCAGTAGGCGAGTTGGACGCCGTTTTCCTTGAGTGAGAACAACAACTCTGGCGTAAAATGCAGCCCGGCAGTTGGCGCAGCCGCAGAACCCTGCTGGCGGCTGTAAACCGTCTGATAGCGCTCATCATCCTCAAGCTGGACATGAATATATGGCGGGAGCGGCGTTTTTCCGATTTCCTGAAGCAGGTCATTCACTGGTTGGCTGAAGGCGACCAGGCGCTCAGGGCCATCTAAAACCTGTTCTACGGTCGCAGTAACTTGTGAGCCTGGAAACGCTAAATTTGCCCCTTCACGCAGGTTTTTACCCCCAACCAGGGCGCGCCAACGAGTGTCATCGAGTTGGCGTAATAGCAGCACTTCAGCAGCACCGCCGGTTTCAGCCTTAACAGCTGCCAGCCGCGCAGGAATCACGCGCGTGGTGTTCAGTACCAGGACATCGCCTGGATGGATCATGTCCGTGATGTCACGGAAATGGTGATGTTCAATCTCACCTGTGTGGCGATCCAGCAGCATGAGCCTGGACGAATCGCGCGGTTCAAGCGGAGTCTGCGCAATGAATGACTCCGGGAGGTCGTAATCGAAATCAGAAAGTTTCATGGGCGATTGATAAACCGAATGATGATGTTCAAAACAATAGTGAGCAGAATACTGAGCAAGATCATGCTGACCACAGGGATGAAGCACGAAAACCCTTGCCCTTCAATGCGAATATCGCCTGGCAAACGCCCCAGTTGGTTGAAGAATGGCAGGCGACTTAAGAGGATCAGAATCCCACCGATAACCGCAGCGGCGATTCCTCCAATGACCAGTAAACGACCGACTGATTGCAAATCCATACGTTGTGCCTCAAAACAGGCCGGGTTGTTCTGATGAGCCGTTATCGTGATAAGGCACACCCATATGCTCATAAGCATGACGAGTCGCCATACGGCCACGGGGGGTGCGTTCGAGAAAACCCAATTGCAACAGATAGGGTTCGTATACATCCATGATCGTGCTGCTGTCCTCGCTAATGGATGCTGCAATCGTGTCTAATCCGACTGGGCCACCGCTGAATTTGTCAATGATCGCCATCAGCAGGCGGCGATCAACATCATCCAGGCCAAGCGGGTCAATTTCCATGAGGGCCAGTGCTTCTTCAGCGACATCGCCATTAATCAACCCATCTGCCCGTACCTGAGCAAAGTCACGCACGCGCCGTAGTAAGCGCAGAGCCACACGCGGTGTCCCTCGTGAGCGACGGGCAATTTCTAACGTACCTAGCTCATCAATCCCGACTTCCAGCATAGACGCCGCCCGGTTGATAATATGCTCCATCGCGGCTTGATCATAGTAATCCAGGCGAAAACGCGCACCAAAGCGATCTCGTAAGGGGCCTGCTAGCAGCGCCAGTCGGGTGGTTGCTCCAATGACTGTAAAGCGGGGTAGATTGAGACGCACATTCTTGGCCGCTGGACCTTTGCCGATCACAATATCCAGCGCGAAATCCTCCATCGCTGGATAAAGCACCTCTTCAACAGCACGACCGAGCCGGTGAACTTCATCAATAAAGAGGATGTCGTACTGTTTCAGGTGGGTGAGGATGGCGGCCAGATCACCTGCACGTTCGATAGATGGTCCAGCAGTAATGCGGATGTTGGCGTTCATCTCGTTGGCAATCACATGCGCTAGCGATGTCTTGCCAAGCCCAGGTGGACCATAAAACAGAATATGATCGACCGGCTCCTCGCGAACTTTGGCGGCTTCAATGATAATTTTGAGATTCTCGCGCACACGATCCTGGCCAATAATATCGCTCAGGTACTTTGGGCGCAGCGCAATATTCTCGCGATCATCGTTGCGATTGCTTCCGCCTACCAGCCGCCGATCCTCCGACATGTAATAAGTTGCTCCGGTATAGACTCATCTGTTCTAGAGGTAGTATACCGGACGGACAGGGTACTGGAAAGACCGCTTTGACAGGGACATAGCTGTTGTTTACAATTTGCGCGGCGTTTTCATGAGAATTGAGGGGGACATGAGTCAAGTATACGTTTCACAGCATCCGCTGGCGTTGCATAAGCTGACAGTCCTGCGCGATAAAACCACTGATCATCGCTCTTTTCGTGAACTGGTACGCGAATTAGCGCTTTTACTGTGTTATGAAGCCACACAGGATCTACACGTTTCCCCGGCAACCGTCACCACACCGATGGGTAACGCACAGGGTTACAAGACAGAAGACACAATTGGGCTGGTGCCCATCCTGCGGGCAGGGCTGGGGCTGGTTGATGGCGTGATGGAACTTCTTCCCAGTGTACAGGTGTGGCATATCGGCCTATACCGCGATGAGAAGACTTTGCGTCCGGTAGAATATTACAACCGGTTGCCCACTGAGCCTACGGTCAACGTCTGTCTCGTGCTGGACCCGATGCTGGCAACTGGTGGCTCAGCAGTCGCAACAGTGGATATCTTAAAACGGTGGGGAGTGCAGCGCATCAAGTTTCTGGGATTGATTGCCGCGCCTGAAGGCATCGAACGGTTAACCACTGCGCACCCAGATGTGCCGATTCACGTGGCGGCAGTCGATGATCGCCTGAATGACATTGGCTTTATTGTACCTGGGCTAGGTGATGCAGGAGACCGGCAGTTCGGCACATAATCTTGAATGAGACAGTCACGTTTATAATCGTTTTTGCTCTATCGCTCAGCACCACAGTGTTGATCATGCCGTTGTCGATTTACCTCGGGCGACGTTGGGGGATTACGGCCAAATTTGGCGGGCGACGCTTAAGTGAAGGGGATCGGCGAGGTGTCTCCAAGCTCGGCGGATTGGCGATTTTCGGTGGCTTTATGATCACCGTGATTGCCGCGCAGCTCCTGCCAGTTCCCCGTATGGACCCCTACGAGATCATCCGGCTTACCGGCCTGATTCTAGGTGGGATCATTATTTTTGCCGTGGGCATTGTAGATGATGTTCGGGAACTCTCGTACCTGCCACTGTTCACGGCCCAATCGCTGGCAGCCGCAATCGCCATTCTATTTCAGATCTTTATCGAATACCTGAATAACCCGCTGACCGGTCAACAAACTGACTCGTGGCCGTTTATCCTCACAGTCGCGATCAGCTATTTCTGGTTGGTGGGAATGATGAATACTGTCAACTGGCTAGATGGGATGGATGGATTGGCAGGCGGAGTCGCTTTTATCGCGGGCGCGATGTTGTTTATCAACAGTGCCTTTCGCGTGGAGCCTGCGCAGACCAGTGTGAGCCTGATGCCGTTGGCGTTGATGGGTGTTTCGCTGGGCTTCTTGTTGTTCAACTTCTATCCAGGGCGTGTGCAAATGGGCGGCAGTGCCTATTTCCTGGGTTACATTCTTGGCGCATTAAGCATTGTTGGCGGCGCGAAAATGGCGACCATTCTGCTGGTCATGGGGCTGCCGGTGATGGATGTCGTCTGGCAGATTGTGACACGCCTGCGCAAGGGGCGTAACCCTGCTGTGGGTGATCGCGGTCATGTACACTTCCGCCTGCTGGATATGGGGTTTAGCCAGCGGCAGATCGTCGTACTTTATTATGGTTTTTGCTCGT